>JABEUO010000128.1 GCA_013044415.1 Acidimicrobiaceae bacterium | reverse complement strand
TCGGAAAATTCTTCAGATCTGTTGTCGCTCGTCCCCTCGTGCATAGTCGCGCCATACTAGGCGCAAGCATCAAAGTAGCCGCCAATTTATCACTATTAAAAGTGATCCGACTAGTTAAGCTCTGGGTTTGCCACCTGTCCCGGCGAGTTACCCTGTCGTTCGAGTGACTTTACGTCGAAGTAAACCTGCGAAGAAGCCGCTACCACACCCCTAAAAATCATTCGACACGCCTTGTCTGCGCAGAGTCGAACCTCTTCGGTTGGTGCGACATCTCTAATTTGTCGAAGGAGATCCAAAAGCTGCTTTGCGTTTCGAATAAAATCGCCCGCCGGGAGCCTCTCAGGTCCCAATACTTCCAGCAAAGGCTTTCCCTGCACCCATCGGAAAATCATTCTAGAAAATCCTGCGTCTGGCTCTCGGGTGAGGGGAATTCTGGCCTTCGCTTCCATGGCGACTAAGGACTTTCTCAAGTCCAGAATGCGGCGATATCTTACAGCAACGGAATTGGTGGGCAAACCCGGATCTCCCCGAAATTGTGGCCGGGCTTCATAGGTAAGGGTCGACACTAGCGCAGCAAGACTTTCTGGACCGAGTCCGACAAAGAGCCCCTCCTCCATAGCCATTGAGCAGAGTAGGTCGCTCTCGGCATAAAGGCGTGAAAGCCTCTCCCCCTTCTCACTGAGCTGCCAATTCTCAACGTAACCTAGATCCTCGAGTATCTCTACGACTCGGTCAAACTGTATTGCCAATGACTCTAGCTTTGACCTGACCCGTCTTGAGAGCTCAGATATACGTCCTTGGATCTTCTGTGCCTTCTTAGCCGAATTGAGGTGGGTCTTGAAATCATCACACTCTTGGAGATTGGCCTCTAGTCGCAAGAGCTCTTGATCCACGATAGGTCGATTTCTGTTGGGCCTTTCAATCTTCGGTTCGACCAGCGAATAGACAGGAGACGCAAAGGGAGTAAGCAGTCCGGACAGCTTCTTCTTGTATGTGGTGTCGCTCGGCGCATATGGGCGAGGCAGGACCACCGAACCGATCATTTGGAGTAGCTCCTCGTGAACGCCGGTGAGGCGATGTACCCTTCCAACACCAGACACAGCTAATATTTTTACCCTTTGATTAGATCGGACCCCCGTGGATAGCACAACTACTAGTGGTAACTTTGTGGAGTTTCCGTCGTCAATCGCAAGAACATCCCCTGGGCGCAACCTGTCGAGTCTCACCCGAGGAGGCATAGTTAGCTGCCGCCCGGCCACCTGCGGCGGGTGGCCGTTAACCTTTCTGTCCAGGTAATCCCAAATATCGCCAAATCCACACTCTGCTTCACGCCGTGCTTCATCTACGCGTCGCCTCAATCGGGCGAGCTCTGCTTCAATCTCGACGACTTCCGAGTCGGATCTGAACTGCGCAAAGGAGAGGTTGAGTAGGTGCCTGACGGTGTCGGGGGCGAATCCCTTTACCAAATTTGTTGCCATGTTGTAGTTTGGACGGAACGAGGAGGTAATCGGATATGACCGTGTCGAAGCCAGAGATGCCGCTTGCGAAAAAGTTGTCGCCGGGGACCACACCACAACGCAATGCCCTACTTCGTCTATACCCCTTCGACCTGCTCTCCCCGAAAGCTGGGTATATTCACCAGGTGAAAGTAGGTCGTGGCGCTCACCATTGAACTTCGTCAATTTCTCGATTACAACGGATCTAGCTGGCATATTGACTCCGAGGCTCAAGGTCTCCGTTGCAAAAACAACCCTGACTAGGGATCTCTCGAAGCAGGCCTCGACCGCTTCCCTAAATGGTGGAACCATGCCAGCGTGATGAGCCGCAATACCCGCTTCCAACGCATCAAGCCAAGCACCAAAGCCTAAGACTTCCAAGTCCGCGGGGTCTATATTCTGGGTCCTCTCAGAAACTATTGCCCTAATCTCTTTTCGTTCGGCTTGGCTGGTGAATCGTAATCCGGAAAGCTTTACGCTCCTTACCGCTTCGTCGCAGCCATTTCGAGAGAATATGAAGTATATTGCGGGAAGTGCCTCCGCTGCCGAGAGCTTCGCGAGTACGTCCACCCTGCTCGGCGAGTAAGCCCTGGGCCTTGAACGCCTTTTGAACATCTCTTCACTAAGCCAAGGTGCATCGAAGGTATGTCCCTCAGGATTCGGCTTCCCATCTACAAATGTAGGCAGTAATTCCGTCGTTCCGCTTCTCTTATCTCCGACAATATAGAGATGCTTGAGCTCAACTGGTCGGCGCTCCTCGATAACCGCTTCCATTGAACCTCTGACGGTCTTCATCCACGATGCGAACTCCTCGGCGTTTGAAACCGTTGCCGAGAGGCAGACCAGGGATACCGTTGGCGGAAGGTGGATGATCACCTCTTCCCACACACCCCCCCTGTAGGGATTCTGCAAGTAGTGGACCTCGTCCAGCACGACCAGGCCCAGCTTGTCAATTTCGGAAGAACCTGCATAAAGCATATTTCTCAGAACCTCGGTGGTCATGACAACGACATCGGCGTCTGGGCGAATTGAATTGTCACCAGTCAGCAAACCTACCTTTGCGCTGCCAAAGGAGGAGCAAAATTCGACATATTTCTGATTCGATAGGGCTTTCAGGGGCGTCGTATAATACGCCTTAGCCCCCTGTTTAAGCACTCGTTCAATTGCGTAGAGGCCTACCAGCGTCTTTCCCGAACCAGTGGGAGCCGCCACCAAGACCGACTCCCCTCGATCTATTAGGTCGAAAGCTGAGAGCTGGAAATCGTCCAGTTCAAAACCGACCTGGCCCATAAATACTTCGCGGAAGCCTGAATCCAAAATTTCGAACCTAACTTGTTGAAGGAGACGCCCGCCTTCTAAGCACCAATCTACCTATCAAGATCGAGATTTCATAAAAGAAAATCAGCGGCAAAGCGAGGGCAAAGAGTGAAAACGGGTCTGAGCTTGGAATAAATACCGCTGCCACGGCGAAGATTATTACGATAGCCCATCTGCGAGACTGCGCAAGTTTCTTTGGTGTTACAGCTCCTAGCAGTTCGAGGGAGATCAAAACCACAGGAAATTCAAATGCTGCTCCAAAAGCTGCCATTAGAGCAAGAAGAAGATTGAGATAACTTTGTGGTGTATAGATCGGATGTACATAGGTACCCGCCGCTCCTTGCAAAAACTGAAGTGCATGCGGGAATGCCGTATAGGCCACAAAACCGCCGAGCGTAAATAGGGATATCGACGATGAAACGAATATAAGGGAGTACTTGCGTTCCGAATTCTTGAGACCTGGCGCAATAAAGCGCCAAATTTGCAGTAGCACGACCGGTGACGCAAAAAAGAGTCCAGCGTAACCGGCAACCTTGATTCGGAGTGCGAACCCGTCCAGTGGCGAAGTAACGTAGAGCTTGCACTGATTCTTCGGCTCTGCAATGCATAGCGGATGAAGCAGAAAAGCGAGCATATGACCGTAAAAACCATAACTTGCAATAGCAAGCACCGTTACGGCCACAGCAGATATTACAAGCCGCCTACGAAGCTCGGCCAGGTGTTCGAGCAGCGGCATGGAGCCCTTTGACCCAAGGGACCCATCTGGCGCCTTCTGTTTTTTCCACATCTTTATCGTCAACGATAACTCAATTCAGAACTGGATTACCGTCCCAGAAGCCCTCATCACCAGAAACGTCCCACCATCTCCGAACAAAGTCATTGGAGCCAACGTTAGCCGCTTTGTGCTCCGCTATCTGTCTCTGCGCTTGATAGAAAGTATTTGGCAATACTTCCGAGGGCTGCTCTTGGGGGTTCCAGGTGCTTTGACCAGAACCTAGCCCGTTCGGCTTCTGGGTAGATTGCGTCGGAGCGCCACCAAATATCGATCCCACGGCTCCACCGATTGAAAAGGGGTTGGAGGTCTGCCCCCTGAACTGCCCAAGTACATCCTTTATCGGATCGATCTGCTGCGTTATCTGACTCGTTATCCCAGTAGATACCCCAGTTATACCGCCCAAGGCATTATCCACTTCGGATTTGAGACGGTCTCTCATCGATCGAAACTCATTTAGATACTTACCAGCCTGCCTCATGAAGTGAGGCAGCTTTTCTGGCCCCAATACTATTAGGGCCACCACGAGCACTATCAATAACTTACTTGGATCGAAGCTCACAAAACCATCTTAACCACCGACTATGCGTAGAGCCGATGCGTTTAGGCACTTTAACATTCTGGTGATTCCGCTAGATATCGACCGATTCTGTCAGTAGATCACCTGACTAAACAAGCTAAGCAATATCTACTCCGATTTTGGGTAATAAAAATAAGTATGGACCGCTGAAAAGCTACTCGCCTTCGGAGCCAAAGTGAGGGGAAAGGTTCTTCATCTCGTTTTCGAGTAGCTCACTCCAGTTGCCAGAGTGCAGTTGGTAATGAAATTCAATCAAGTCATCGAATCCAATAGGCGCACCGGTGTGTTGCTCATAGAGCTCCTCGGGAAGCGACCAAAAGGAGACCGCCACCCCAGTGCTTACGAGTAGCTCAACCACTTGCTTGTCTGTCTGCTTTGATACGAGTAACTCACAAGCGGGGCACTTAAAACCGTAAGAAGCTTCGCCAGTGGTAGAACAGACCATGACCTTGAGCAGCCTCGGAGAAAACTCCACGTCGCCACAGGTAGGACAGGTCGCCCTAATTATTGGCATTGCGACTCCCTTCGCTTTGCATCATCCTAAATCCACTAACTGTATCGGCATAATCGACGATTTTTTTAGGGATTTCTCCAAACAGCCCACATGTCCATCATGGGTGTCTCTACCAGTAGAGGTGGAACTGGGAAAGTGGGTAGAAAATAAGCTCCACCCTTCCCACTATGAGCTTCTCAGAAATCGGGCCGAATACTCGGGAGTCCTTAGAGTTGCCACGATTGTCACCCATTACAAATACTTCTCCTGCCGGAATAGTTTGAGGTGTGATACCGAAAGTCTTGGTATCGGGCGGAAGCCACGGTTCGGGCAACTTCTTCCCATTTATGTAAACCGATCCTCCAGAGGAAGAAATCCTCTCCCCTGGTAACCCGATAACCCTCTTCACGAGGTCCTTAATGCCCGGGTCGCCGGTATCTGCGGGCGGCGTCCGAAAAACGATCATATCGCCACGATTTACCTTGTGGAGGTCGTAGCTCAGCTTATCAACGAGAATCCGATCGCCGATCTGAAGGGTGGGAAGCATAGACCCGGAAGGAATGAAAAAGGCCTGAAATACAAATGTCCGAACTCCGAGGGCCACGACGGCTGCAACGATAACGAGAGCCGTCCACTCCTTAATGACTCGCGTACGGTTCGACTTTCTTGTCGCCCGGTGAGTGCGAACTCCGGGAGTATTCGTAGACCCGTCTCCAAGTGACCGATCCCTGGTTACCGATTCGTTGGCGGCTTCTTCTCCAACTAACGGCTGAAGAATATCCGCTGGATTCGAATCTGCGGGATTCTGTTCCTCTGGGGATGAGCTTTCTGGTGGTTGATTCAAAACATCTCCTACAGGCTTTCAATTAGCCTGTCTACTCTTTCGTCTTCGCTCTTGAAGGGGTCTTTTAGCATTACCGTCCGTTGGGCCTGATCGTTAAGCTTCAGATGAACCCAATCAACGGTAAAGTCGCGCCTCTTATCCTTTGCTTGCCGTATAAATTCTCCCCGAAGTTTGGCTCGGGTGGTCTCGGGGGCAAACTCCGTCGCCTTATCTATCGAATCATCATCGGTCACGCGCTCACAAAGGCCAGCCCTCTGAAGTCGATAAAAAATACCCCGCTCCCTAGAAATATCATGGTACTGGAGATCTAAAAGAGCTACCTGAGGATGTGCTAGTGAAACTGAATTTTTGACCCTGTAGGAATCGATGAGATTCTGTTTGATGACCCAATCGACCTTCGTCGATAGTTTGCCTGGATCGCTCGCTAGGCCCTCCACGCACTCCCTCCACATCGAAAGGGCATTCATCTCTTCGGGTGGAAGACCTTGCGACTCTGAATAGCGAATAGCCCTTTCAAGGTATTCGCTCTGAATCTCGAGGGCGCTCAGTTCCCTGCCATTGGCCAACCTCACCCTTCTCGAGCAAGTAGTATCGTGGGAGATTTCCCGTATGGCCCTAATCGGATTCTCCAATGTCAGGTCCCTAAGGACAACCGACGGGTCCTCGAGCATACGGAGCATGATCGCAGCGGCACCGATCTTCAAAAACGTGGTGTACTCGCTCATGTTCGAATCCCCGACGATTACATGTAGTCTCCGAAAACGCTCTGCGTCGGCATGGGGCTCGTCACGGGTATTTATGATCGGTCTCGACCTGGTGGTCGCAGATGAGACGCTCTCCCATATGTGCTCGGCCCTCTGAGAGATACAGAAAATCGGGCCCCTCGCCGTGACAAGTACCTTCCCGGCGCCTGCATATATCTGGCGGGATACAAAAAAAGGAATCAGAACTTCGGCGAACCTGGCAAACTCATCTCCCCTTGTAGTGAGGTAGTTCTCATGGCAACCATAGGAGTTTCCAGCCGAATCAGTGTTATTTTTGAAGAGGTAAATAGTGCCCCTAATCCCCTCTTCCCTCATCCTCGCTTCCGCAGAATCAACCAGTGAAGCTAGGATCCTCTCGCCGGCCTTGTCATGTGTGACAAGGTCAACTACTTTGTCGCACTCCGGAGTGGCGTATTCAGGATGCGAACCAACGTCGAGGTAAAGACGCGCACCGTTCTCAAGGAACACATTCGACGACCTACCCCAGGAGACAACCTTGCGAAAAAGATACCTGGCTACTTCGTCTGGCGAAAGCCGCCTCTGGCCCCTCAGAGTGCACGTAACTCCGTACTCGTTCTCTAACCCGAAAATCCTTCTATCCGGAGGCTGTACCTCGGAGATGTCGCTCACAGAGTTCCCTATGCCAGGAGTTCATCAAGTTGAGTTTGACCGAGTCGTGAAAATGCCCGCCTTCCATTGGATTCTGATAGCACCGCGGCTTCAAGTTCCGAGACTGGTATCTTCCGCTCTGGTCCCGCTAGCGCAGCGACACTAGCCCTCAAAGCTTCCTTCAGACTCCAATCCTTTTTAAAAGTCGACGAAAATCTTTCTGAAATCGTCTCCGAATCACCACCAATGACTGAAAAATTGCTCTCATCCATGACCGTACCGTCGTATAAGATATGGTAGAGGCCACCAACCTGGGTCAAAGGTGCCAGCTCAGCAACGAGAATTTCCACCTCCATCGGCTTCATCTCGTGAGTAAAGACTTGGCCCAAATACTGTGCGTAGATGTTGGCAAGACTCCTTGCGTCGACATCATCCCTAGAGTACGCGTACCCCTTTGTATCGGCGTGCCTCACCCCGGCTACTCGGAGTTGATCAAACTCGTTGTACTTGCCCACACCAGCAAAGGCAATTCGATCGTAAATCTCAGATATCTTGTGGAGGGACTTTGATGGGTTTTCAGCACAAAGCAGCACTCCCCCCTGGTATACGGTACCTATTAGGGCCCTCCCACGGGCGATACCCTTTCGGGCATAATCCGCCCTATCCTTCATCACTTGCTCAGGGGCAACATAAAACGGCATCGTCACTGCGCAACGCCCCTATCGGCCTTCTCCGCAAGCACTTGCTGTGTCAATTCTGCGATCTCCTCATCGGTAACACGTTTAAAGCCCGGCTCAGAAACCGTAGCGATCACCGGATATATGCCTCGCACCGGATCTGGTCCTCCGGTAGCTGAATCCTCTTCGGAAGCCTCCAAAAGCGCTGAGATGAGCAACTTAACCGCAGAAGCTTCATCTAGCTGATCTCGGTATCCTAACTTGATGGTGGCCTTTGCGTCCCGACCTCCCGAACCGGTGGCGTGATAATCAACTTCTTCGTAGCGGCCACCAGTAATGTCGTAGGTAAAAATCCGACCCTTGCGCCTTAGGATGTCCCACCCAGCGAAAAGCGGAACGACCGCCAATCCCTGCATGGCCATCGGGAGATTTGCCCTAATCATCTGTGAGAGCTGGTTTGCCTTGCCTTCCAAGGACAGTACCGAACCCTCTACTTTCTCATAGTGCTCAAGTTGCACTTGAAAGAGTTTCACCATCTCGACGGCCGGGCCAGCGGCACCTGCAATCGCTACCGCCGAATGCCTGTCGGCGGCAAAAACTTTCTCAATCCTCCGATGAGCGATAAAGTTACCTTCCGTCGCCCTGCGGTCGCCCGCCATAATCACGCCATCAGCGTACCTAACGGCCGCTATGGTCGTTCCGTGGGGTACAGAGATTAGAGACCCAGAGTTATAACTCACTGTTTCAGGACCGGAAATTAGTCGAGGGAGGGCTGACTTTTCTGGCAGTATTCGCGAAATAACCTCAACAAAACTCGGACCCGGATCATCCGAGGGCGAGAACATAGGCAGGCTCAAGGTCTCTTCATCTTCCTTTCAATTCAAACTAGTTCGATTCAATTCGGCAAAAATGGCATCAAGTCGCAATCAAAGAGTCCTACTCGCCACCTTTTTGCACATAGTTTCTAACAAACTCCTCGGCGTTATCCTCCAAAACTTCATCAATCTCATCCAGCACTGCATCGAGTTTAGCCTTGAGATCTTCCCCCTCTTTGTTCTTGCCCGATGCTTCCTGCGGCTGTGCCTCTTCAGACTCGCGTGCCGAAGGAGCTGACCTCTTCTTCATCTCTCTTTCAGGCATAACCTGTCTCCTAAGTTCCTAGAGCGTCCAATAACTCCTGTGCGGTATCACATCTATCAATTAACTCATCGACATGCTTCGCCGTCCCTCTGAGGGGATCCATCATCGGAACTCTCCTAAGGGGATCTCGTCCAAGGTCAAAGATTATCGAGTCCCAGTTGGCAGCCGCAACATTTCTCGGGTACTTCTCGAGACATTTACCTCTAAAGTAAGCCCTTGTCCCTCTGGGAGGAGAATAAGTGGCCAGTTCGGCCTCCGCATCGCTCCAGATTGATCTAATGCCAAGACGATGGAAAAGCGACTTTTCGGGCCTAATGTCGTGGTACTGCAGATCAATCGCAGCGAGCTTGGGGTCATCCCAGTCCAGACTGTGTCTCTCCATGTAACCCAAAACTAGCTGATATTTGGCAACCCAGTCGAGCCTGTCTGCTAAAGACATTGGGTCCACCTCAAGGGCCTGAAGGGTCTCTTCCCAATTCAGTAGAATTTCTTCTCCAAGGTCGTCTCCGCCAATGACTTCAGTTCCCCTCTGAATTGCATACTTCTGAGCTAGTCGCAAAAACTCCCACTGGAGGTCGAGAGCGGATATACTTCCGCCACTCACTCTGGAAAGCTGGGCCGACAGAGACAGGTCCCAGGAGACTTTTCGCAGCGATCCAACCGGATCCTCTATCGCCAAATCAGCCTCGTCCAAAAAGGAATCTTCGATCATCGAAAGTACAAGGGCCGTAGTCCCGAGCTTTAAATAGCTTGAGAATTGAGACATATTTGCATCACCCAATATAACGTGAAGCCTGCGATATCTTGTGGCGTCTGCGTGTGGTTCATCCCGAGTATTAACAATCGGTCTTTTAAGGGTGGTCTCTAAGCCAACAACTTCTTCAAAAAAGTCTGCCCGTTGAGAAATCTGGAATGGCACTTCCCATTTAGCAATATTAGCGAATTCACTACCCACCTTCCCTGAACCGCAATATATCTGCCTGGTAACAAAGAATGGGGTTACCTGCTTGACAATCTTGTTGAACGGTACCTGCCGATCCATTATGTAGTTCTCGTGGCAACCATACGAGTTGCCCTTTCGATCGGAATTATTCTTGTAGACCACGATTTCCTGGTCATTGGGTAGCGCCCTCTTTGCAGCGGACATTGCCTTCCTAAGAACCAACTCACCGGCTTTATCGTAGAGCACGGCTTCTTTTGGATTTAGACACTCAGGAGAGGAGTACTCGGGGTGTGCATGATCTACGTAAAACCTTGCCCCGTTTGTAAGAACGGTATTTACTAAGTGGGTCTCGACCTCGGGAGGCAACGATCCCTCGAGATTGAAGCCCCTGGCGTCGTGCCCCGGAGCTTCGTCCTCAAAATCCCAACCCACCTTTCCTGATATCTCATTTACAAAGGCATTGATAAGTATCGAAGACGCAGTAATGGGATTTGCGTCTGCCGTCTTGGGCATCGTAATGCCATATTCGGTTTCAATCCCACAAACCTTTGGAATCGACAAACTCACCCCTCTCCATCTACTTTTGCAGCCAGTGGTTATAGATACTGTCCGGTTCCAACCCTCTCGATGGACCGACCGCCTTTTGCTTCCTTACCTTGTGTAACAAGTGTTCGGACGTAAATGATCCTCTCACCCTTCTTACCTGAGATTTTTGCCCAGTCATCAGGATTGGTGGTATTCGGTAAATCTTCATGTTCTTTGTACTCTTTGGCGATCGATTGGATGAGGTCATCGGTCGTAATCCCACCCACCTGGCCAGCGATCTCACGTTTGATAGCTAACTTCTTTGCCCTCCTAACGATATTTTCTATCATCGCTCCGGAAGAGAAGTCCTTGTAATAGAGGATCTCTTTGTCGCCACCTTGGTATGTCACCTCGAGGAATCTGTTATCCTCGTCGGTTCGATACATCTCCTGCACAGTCTTTTCGATCATTATTCGTATGGCCTTCTCAATCTCCCCACCTCCGAGAGAAGCAATCTCCGAAGCGCCATAAGGGAGGTCAGGAGTTAGGTAGCGCGAGAAGATCGAGGCTGCTGCTGACTCGTCGGGCCTCTCTATCTTTATCTTCACGTCCAGGCGACCAGGACGAAGAATCGCAGGGTCAATAAGGTCTTCCCTGTTAGAAGCGCCTATTACTATGACGTTCCTAAGGGCTTCTACACCGTCAATCTCGGCCAAGAGCTGAGGAACGATCGTCGACTCCATATCGGAACTGATTCCTGTTCCCCTAGTCCTAAACAAGGAGTCCATCTCGTCAAAAAAGACGATAACTGGAACCCCTTCTTCAGCCTTTTCTCTAGCCCTCTGAAAGATTAATCGAATCTGCCTTTCGGTTTCACCAACGTACTTATTTAGTAGCTCGGGGCCCTTTACATTTAAGAAATAGGATCGAACCGCAGCGTTGTTTGTAAGGGCGGCGACCTTCTTGGCTAATGAGTTTGCAACCGCCTTGGCTATTAGAGTCTTTCCACAACCTGGCGGTCCGTATAAAAGAATGCCCTTGGGAGCTGGGAGTCGGTAGTTAGCAAAGAGGTGGCGGTGCAAGAACGGAAGCTCGACAGCGTCGGTGATCTCCTCGATCTGCCGATCTAAGCCACCAACGTCTTCGTAGGTAACATCGGGAACTTCCTCCAAGACAAGTTCCTCGACCTCAGGACGAGGGAGCTTTTCAAGGAGAAGGTTTGTGCGGGAGTCAAACAGAACGCTATCCCCAGACCGGAGCTTAGTACCTAGCAAATCCCCGGCCATCTCAGCCACCCGCTCCTCGTCGGCCCTTCCTACGACCAGTACCCTCTTTCCATCCTCCATCACCTCTTTCACCGTGACGACCTCGCCGGAAAGATCGGGATTCCTCGCCAGTATCACCGAAAAGGATTCGTTTAGTACAACCTCCTGCCCAGGCCGCAGTTCCGAGGGTTCAAGATCGGGATGGAGGGCAACTCGCATCTTCCTCCCGGAAGTGATGATATCGACAGTGTCATCATCGTTAGATCCCACGAAGACCCCATAGGCAGACGGTGGCTGAGTGAGCTTCTCTACCTCTTCACGTAACGTTGCTATATGTTCCCGGGCCTGTTGGAGGGTAAAGGTCAGCTTCTCGTTCTTCGCCACAGCCTGGGCCAATTGACCCGACACCTCAAGCAACTTCTCTTCAAGAGCCCGAACTTTCATTGGCGCGTCCTGGAGTCGTCTCCTCAGTTCCAAGACGTCAGCCTCGAGGAGTCTTACCCGCTCCTCCGACGTCAAGCCTTCTGATGCTTCAAGGCGATCACCTTGGTCAAAACCGTCTGACATCAACACCTCCCGAGCCTCTGCTAACCCTCACGCTACACCAGATCTGCAACATTGCAACTATGGCTTTAGCTTCTCTTGGACTTCGCAACACCATATTTTCAGAGTCAGATTAGATTCACTAATTACTGTTGAACGGCTCAGGCCCTATGGCTCGACATAGTTGACTAGCCGCTGACTGATTCATGAGAGGAATTTTTGATGAAGGTCTGGATTGACCAGGATCTCTGCACCGGAGATGGACTCTGCGAAGAGATTGCGCCGGCCGTTTTTACCCTTTTGGACGACGGGTTGGCCTACGTGAAGGAGGGGACGACCGTCCTAAACGAACCGGGTGGTAGTGCACAAATGGCGGATGTACCTGACGACTTGCAAGATGCAGTCGTAGAAGCCTCTGAAGAATGTCCAGGTGAATGTATATTCGTTGAGGACCTCTAGTCGCTCTCCGCTTCCTCCCCCGTGGACCCTCCATTTCCGGTCAGGACCTAGACCCCAATTGGAGCCAGTAAATCCATGGAGGAACCCCGGGGGTTCATGGCGCACCGATTTCTCGATAAGTTTCCTTGAGCTTTAATTCAACTTTCATTGGGCCTCCCCACGGTTTAATCCGGGGGATTCCCGCCACAGGCAGTCGTAGTGCTTTTGTAGTTCAGCTCGCCTGGGGCCCTTTGTCCTCTATGACAAATCAAGTATCGGTTGGCCGGCAACCTTTATCCTTGGTGGCGCCACCCTAGCCGTAGTAATAAAGCCGCTGTGAGCGGTCATTCTATGCTGCGGCCTAGCGATTCTTCCGTTTAAGTACCACTCTCGCTCCAAGGTCTCTGATGAGGTGACCAAAGTAAAGCCCGCTCGTGGCAGAGCCTCATGCAACTCCATGAGTTGGGTGATGTTTGTCACGAAGCAACAAAGAATTCCCGTCTGCGAGATCGCTGACCTCACACCATCCAGCGCCTTCCAAGGTTCCGGTAAGTCGAGTACTGCTCGATCGTAGCCAGATCCCAGGTCGTCTTCATATGCGTTGCCTAGTCGAATTCGATAATTGTTCCACAGGTCGGGAGTCACTAGCGAACGGAGATTCTTCATGGCGATTGAGGCAAACTCTTCCCGTAATTCGACGCCGTCAACCAGAGCTCCGGCTCGCACCAAGGAGGTCGAAAGAGCACCCGAACCTACTCCAGATTCCAAAACTCTCGCTCCGGGAAATAGGTCGAGGTTGAACAAGATCTGAGCAAGATCCTTCGGGTAGATGACCTGGGCCCCTCTGGGCATTGCATAGATAAACTCCGACAGGGTCGCCTTAAAAACACGATACGGTTTATTCTTACTGGAAAGCACCTGTTGGCCATAGCCGATTCCAATAAGGTCGTCGTGGCGTATGGTCCCCCAATGAGTATGAGACGATCCCCCCGACTTTACCCTAGACATGGTTTTCCTCTGTCTGGAGTCGACCAGAACTACTATTTCCCCCTCAGAAACTTCCCCCTCAGAAACGATCGTGGTCTCCCCGGATCTATCTGAGTTACTATCCGAACCATCCAAAACGATTTCGTCAGTGCCCTCCGGCTCTTGGTGAGACACTAGCGATTCGTGCCCCTTGATTTAGGGATTGAGGACACGATGTAACTTTCGCCTGGTCTAACCGTCATGGATATGGTTTTGGGCCCCATTCTCTTCTTCAACCATCTGATGGCAATTATCGACATTGAAATCGCCGCTACCGGTGACCAGGTAGATCGACTACCCCGTCTGAGCAAGGTATCAAGGGTAAAACCTCCTCGAACACCTCTTTTAGCTTTGGGTCCTCCCCCGCCGCCAGCCTTGGGAAAAACACTCATGAATATATTCATCATCTGGCTCATATCCGCCTAACCTCGACGGTAGCGTTTTTGCGCCTGCCAAATTTAACACCAACCAAAAACACCATTACTACTACCGCCGTCGCGGCGATAGCCCCGATTGAATTCAACGCCGGTCTCGCAGTCTCCTTCGCCCTGTCAAGCCCGCCTTGGAGTTCCCTAAGCTTGGCCTCGATATCACTAGGAGATATCTTTTTTTCAAAATGGTCCATTTTCCGACCTCCCTTTCCTAAAATCGCTTGGGCTGTCGCCGAATCGCAATTGCAGTGATTGCCAAAAATACCGTTGCAATTGCCGCCGTAATTAAATACGGAAGCCACGAAAGGTTTCCGGTGAAGGTCGACCCCGTCTCACTCTGAAGTAGGCGCAAAATACCAATTATCAGCATCAGTAGTCCAACTGCTACCAAAACTGAACCCGCTACACCGAAGCCCAGGTAGCGTCCAATCCCTTTTAAGGGCCCTATGGTCTCCTGCTTGAGGTAAGCGACCACTAAGTCTTTGACTTCAGCAGCCAAAGACTTAGGATTACTAGCAGCTTTGCGCCACACTGCAAACTCCCAACTGACCCTCCGATTCCCCGGCAGGGACATACCTAGCACTTCCAGAAAAGTTGCTATCAAAAATCTAATCTGAAAAGCAATTACAAAGTCGCCGAGACAAATATTACGAAAGATCCATCGGCTCTGCAATCAAGGATACCTTTCAGCAGTCCGAACTACTGGAAAGCTGCTCCATAAAGAGTTTTGCTAATGGCAATTTCACTTCCCTTCGTGCATCGAACTAGAAATGAGAAACTATGCCTAGGCGGTTCAACGCACCGAGATGAAGGTTCGAGACATCCGAACAGATCTCAACTAGTGGCAAAGAGCGTCGACATCACCTAAATCCGAACGAACTTTCCATCAAAGAATCCACATTTCGAAGATGGCTATCCACGCCACATGAGTCACGCCACATGAGTCACGC
>JABEUO010000127.1 GCA_013044415.1 Acidimicrobiaceae bacterium | reverse complement strand
GCCCTGGTGGGGCTCTACATCCCCATGGCTAAAGCCAGGGGCATTCCGCCCCACACCCCATTCTGGTAAACGATACCCCCAGCTTCTAAGGCGCTCTAGCTATCCACTAGTGAATACGGGTGAAATGTCTTTGCTATGGCTGTTGGAAACCCTGGAGGCAGATGCCCCCCCGACTGCGCTCGTCGCAAAAGCCGATAGCCGCCGAATCGGTTAGCTGGATCATGTGGGCGTGGCCAAATGCGCTGTCGAAAGGAATTGCGGTTCGAGTCGAATGGCCGAGCTTCTTTAAGCGTGCGGCTAGCTGGGAACTGGAAGCAGCCTCAAGCCGGACACCGACCTTCCCTTTCTTCTCCCAAGTTGAGAATAGCTGAGCCTGAAACGGAGTTGGGGGCTCCAATATGAATCTTGGTGCGGAGATGGATTCCCTTGGGGTCATCTTCAGGATTAGCCGATTTACCAGTAGCTGGAGAAGTATTTGCGGCTGGGCGTCGCCACCCATTGTTCCAACGAGTAGGTCTAGTTCTCCTCCAGGCTTTGTGACTATTGCCGGTGTCAAGGTGTGCATCGGCCGTTTTTTAGGCCCAAACTCATTAGGAGAGTCGGGGTCAAGGCTAAATCCTATCCCGCGATTGTGTAGAAAAATTTGACTCTCCGGAGTTACTAACTGAGAACCGAAACTACTCGCATTCGATTGGATTAAACTAATTCCGAGTCCAGTCGAATCGACGGCGAGTAAGGCGATGGTATCTCCGGATTCTGTGTGCCGCTCCGGCAGGATGACCGATCTCTCTCGGCTGAAGAGGGAAGCCCTTCTGTGCAATTCCGAAGGGGGTAGGTGTTTTTGGAAAGATGCACCATCCGATAACCACTGGCCCCTGTCAAAACTTCCGAGACGGAGGGACTCAATCAGGATATGTACTCGCTCATCTTCGTTTGGGCCAGCGGCAACTCCGATCTCGTCTGCGATCGATGAAGCGGCGAGTAGTAAGGCGCCCTGAGAATTTGGAGGTAGGGTGTGTATTTTGCGGTCGAAAGCGTCGACGGAAATGGCTTCGACCCACCGTGCGCAGCTTGATACAAAGTCATCCTTGTCGAAGTAACCAGCTGAAATCGCAATCAACTCTTCTCCGAAGGACCCGAGATAGAAGTCATCCCTAGACCCATTTTGCAGAGCCTCCAACGTGGCGGCAATTCCGGGCCTACGTACCAAGGTGCCGGGCTCATAATGGCGGTCAAATGCAGTCCGAAACTCACTAGCAGTTTTGAGGTTCGAAATCTCCTCGGCATCTTCCGTCAAAGTCTCTGATGCAGCAAAACCGTTTCGAGCTATTTCGATAGCATGATCGAAAAGTCGGGACCAAGAAAGCTTTCCATAGCGAAGGTGAAGCTCAACCCATCCGTCAACGCAGCCCGGTACCGTGACCGATTCGATTCTTCCAGTTCGGGGCATTGAGGTCTTCCCTTCAGCCCTGAGTCTCGCCGCGCTGGCCCGCTTAGATGAAGTGCCGGAGGAGTTAAGCCCAACAACCTTTTTATCGATATCAGGCTGGGATGGGTCGTAAACGATGCAGAGGAGATCCCCGCCGAGTCCGCACATGTGCTGAGATGTGACGGCCAGAACCGCATTTGCCGCAATCGCTGCATCGATGGCGTTACCCCCAGAGCGCAGTACTTCGATCCCCGCGTGGGTGGCTAGCGGGTCGATGGTGGATACAGTTCCTAACCAGTTCTCACTTTGGGCCTGGCCTGATGTTTGCTCTGTCATGCTCAAAGGTTACCAAAACTGAATTTGTTCCCCTATGTTTTGATAAATTGCCCTTAGGGAGAATTCACCTAAAGGTTGATCTGCCACTCCGGTCGGTGATGCGAGAAAACGTAGTGCAAGGTCATGAAAATTGTGGTTTCGATAGATAATTGGACAATAAAGTGCGTTTTCCACATGAAAGCGCATAGAAAATTGTCTACAGTATGTATGGTTCGTCAATGGAACTTGACGGATAGTTAATTGACCTGGTTTATGTCGACCAGTACCAAATCAAGGAGCTTCTATGGTTCGTAGTATCGGACTTCCAAAAGAGACAAAGGACGGCGAGAGGCGGGTAGCTCTTGAGCCAAGTGCCGTAGCATCCGCAGTGGCGGCTGGATTCCAGGTGAGGGTGCAGACCACCGCCGGGATTGGAGCTGGGTTTAGTGATGACGAATACAAGCGAGTGGGAGCGGCGATCGTAGATAGTGCCGAGGAGGTCTGGGCTTCAGATCTGGTTGTCAAGGTGAAGGAACCTCAAGACGCAGAGTATAAGTATTTTCGCGAGGGCCTTATCCTTTTTGACTACTTGCATTTGGCGGCGGAGCCAAAGCTTGCAGCCGCTCTGCAGGCTAGTGGCGTTGAGGCCTTCGCTTTCGAAACACTTACCTATCCCCATGGCCTTCCCCTACTCGCCCCCATGAGCGAAATCGCCGGGCGGGCTGCAGCAATAGTGGGAGCCTATTATCTTGCCTCTGGCTCGGGTACGCTACTTGGGGGTGCTGCCGGAGTACAGCCAGCGAGGGTAGTTGTAGTGGGATTAGGTGTCGCAGGAACAATGGCAGCTCGCGGTGCTAGGGGAATGGACGCCGAAGTAACTGGTGTCGATATAGATCTCCACCGTTTGTATCAGGCTCATATGGAAGGTACGGTCACCTCGACCTTGGCATCTTCTGATAGTGCAATTGCTGAGGCGGTAGCGGGGGCTGACCTGGTAGTGGGTGCAGCCTTGGTAACCGGAGCCAAAGCCCCTCACCTAGTAAAGAAGGAGCATATAGCTTCGATGAGGCCGGGATCGGTAGTTGTGGATTTGGCGATTGACCAAGGGGGCTGCATTGAGACTTCGCAACCTACTTCTCTTTCGCATCCGACATTTGTAGAATCAGGTGTTATTCACTACTGCGTTACCAACGTCCCGGGCCAGTATCCCCGTACGGCCTCAAGAGCATTAAGTGCGGCCGTAGCTCCTCGACTACTGGATCTCGCACGAGATGCCAGTTCACCTCGTATCGAGGGTGCCCTTAATATCTCTCATGGCAAAATTGTTCATCCGGCTGTCGCAAAGGCGTTAGCCGAGTGAGACCTTTCCGGCCAACCCTTTGAATCTGCAAATTTGCCGCAACCTAGCCGAGGCTAGCTCTACGGTCG
>JABEUO010000126.1 GCA_013044415.1 Acidimicrobiaceae bacterium | reverse complement strand
CTGAAGACGGTCACTTGGACCTACGTCAAAGACGTTGCTGAACCACAGCTTTCTATGGAAGATGTCCACCATTTGGTAAATGTCAAAAGGCTAGTTGAGGGTGAAGGGCTAGTTTTGTCCGACGGTAAGGGGTCCTGGGCGGAGTTCGTCGTAACGAAGGTGTCCAAGGCTCGAGACGGAGGACTCTCCCTCGAGCGCCGGGGTGAAATAGTAGTCGATCCTCTCCCTAGCTATTCGGTCGGCGTAGCTCTTTTCATGCCCAAACTAGACCGTTTGAGTTGGGCTATTCAGAAGATGTGCGAGGTTGGCATCGACGAGATCTATCTCCTAAGCGACGCCTTTGATCGGCGTGGCGGAAAACCGCCATCGATGGATCGACTGTCTCGTGTCCTAAAGGAAGCTGGAGCGCAATCGAGGCGGAGCCGACTACCACTATTAGACGAAGTCGGAGGTCTTAATAATCTCATCGAACTTAAAGAGGTCGCTCTGTGTGACTTTAATGGCGGCCCCCTTCGTTCAATTCACCGAACTTTGGTGGTCGGCCCAGAATCGGGACTTATGTCGCCGAGAGAACCTTGCGAAAAGGTAAAACTTCCTGGTGGAGTCCTACGCACGGAGACCGCTGCGGTAGTGTCTGCAGCACTATTGGTGGCACTTAGGGAGAATTTGGTAGGTGAGATTGACAAAGCGTGGCCAATTTGACGGACAATTCTCTTTTTACACTTGCATTTGTTGACACTTAGAGTGCATAATTGGAGTATGAGTGAAGAGGAATTGTCACAGGGCTACGCAGTAAAAGTCGGCGAGAGGCTGAGATCGATTCGAAAGCAGAAAAAACTTTCCCTTCAGGCGGTTGAAGAGCTTTCCGGAATGGAATTCAAATCTTCGGTTTTAGGAGCCTACGAGCGGGGTGAGCGTTCGATTTCGGTTCCGAGGCTTCAGAGGCTGGCCGCAATATATGGCGTGCCAAGTGACCAGCTCTTACCCAAAGACACTGTCCCAGAGGTGTTTCAATCGACGGAATTCGTTCCGGAGCTCCCTTCGAGGGGTTCACCTAAAGTGGAAACTATTACCGTAGACTCTCCTTCCAAGCCAGAGGAAGGGATGAGGGGTATTGGTCCCAAGGTCACCATCGACCTGACCCGTCTGGGCGAAGTGAATGGCCCAGAGAAAGAGCTGCTTAAGAGGTATCTAAGCATGATCCAGGTCCAAAGGCAGGACTTTAACGGACGAATGATAACAATAAGGGGTGAAGACCTGAAGGTCGTGGGGGCGCTCATGGATATGACCGCCGAAGAGATCGCATATAGGTTGGACGAACTCGGACTGAGGGTTTTGGTTTAGGGGCAATCCTTTAGCGTGGATTTCCTGCTCGAGGTCACCTGATGAGACGTGGTGGGCCCTAGCATTTAGTCCGTGGGGAAATGCGGCGAATCCGGCTATGGATTGTATGTTCATATTCCTTTCTGCACCACCAAATGCTCATACTGCGCATTTAGCGTCAGTCACAATGGACTCGGCCTGCAAGGCGAATATTTCGAGGCCCTAGCGGCTGAGGTGAGGCACTACCTAACGAATGGCCCCTTTCTCCTCGGTGATGGTGGATTCGACACCGTATACTTCGGGGGTGGTACCCCGAGCCTGGTAGAGCCATCATTGTTGGGGAATTTCCTGGCGTCGATACCCGTTGCCATCGGAGCGGAGGTGACGGTCGAGGTGAATCCGGAGTCGGCCCGCAAAGACCTTTTTGCCAGTTATGTCGATTTTGGCGTCACCAGGGTTTCTATAGGTGTTCAGACCTTCGATGACAGGGTGCTTCGCTACTTTGGTCGAAACCACGATTCCTACGGAGCAGAGAGGGCGATCGGACTTGCATGTGACACCGAGGGTCTCTCCGTCGGGATTGACCTGGTTTATGGTTCAGAAGTCGAAGATGATGAAAGCTGGAGGTCTACGATTTCAAAAGTAGCTCCCCTTGCGCCAAAAGTTTCACATGTGAGCGCTTACGCTCTTGGTATCGAGCCGAGGACAAGGCTGCACCATCTAAGGGCTAGTAGCCAATGTGAGGACGTTTTGGCTGCTAGGTACCTCATGGCGGATGAGGTCTTTGAGGGCTGTGGACTGGCTAACTATGAGGTCTCGAACTGGTCTCGTCCTGATCGGCGCTGCCTCCATAATCTCAACTACTGGAACTGGGGTGATTACCTGGGAGTCGGACTCGGCGCCCACTCCCATTTTGGAAGGCTGAGATGGTGGAATGATCCTTCCCTCAAGAGATATATCGCTGCAGTAAAATTAGACGGGAGCGGATTTATAGGAGGTGAGGAGCTGGAGGATTCGCAGATTGCGACGGAGAGACTGATGCTAGCCCTGAGGACTAAGAAAGGTTTATCGGAGGACGAACTAAAGGTACTCACTTCCAAGTATGGAAATGAGAAGCTTTTAGAACTATTCGAGGTAGAAAGCGGGCGTGCCAGCCTAAGGCCGACTGGACGACTACTAGCCGATGGAGTATTCCGAGCGCTGTCCAGCTAACTTGAGACCGGAATGTGATGGAAACTTACAGACAGCTCTCTAAAAGGCACGCTCTGAGACTTGGCGATGCATTAGACGAACTGGATAGCGGGTCGGTTCAATTGGCAATTGTTACCCTTCGGACCGTGCTGGTGGACTATTTTGGGGTCGAGGACCCAAGGACACCTCTTCTGGAACTGGGATGGTCGCAGTGGTTGGTCGACTCCATATCAGGCGGATTGGATCGAGTTTTTTCCGAAGACGAAATAGTGGTTATTTCGGAGGCTATCTGTGCGATGATCGAGCTTCGTCGGGTCACGAGGCTCGATCATAACGACGACACGTGATGGACCTAGCGGATTTGGCGAATCGACATTTTGCTTCCCTGTCCATAGGTGTTGAGATATTGTTTGCGCCACCACTGCTAGTAGCTTGGAAGGGTGTCCGAGAATAAAGTTATTGTTACCAAGGTATTTCCAGGTCGGCCGTTGGTGATTCCCCATGGCGTGATATCTGCTAAGCCAGACCCGAGAATAAGACGCGTGAAGGTCCGTGACCCGTCGACTTCGAAGGAGTGCGAACTCAAATACGAGGTGGTGTCTCGGGACATTGTGATCCAGGCCCTGCCTGCGGAGCTTGGTTCCCCCAGGGTAATGGTTGAATTGGATGATGGATCGGAGGTCACCTTCAGGTCCCGAGAAGTAAACCTCAGTGGTGCGACTAATTTTCGTGACTCCGGTGGATATCACGTAAAGGCCGGCATTCTCCCTTGGGATCGGGTCTTTAGGTCCGACAACTTGGCCAAGCTGAGTCTTGCTGATTGGCAGAAGATCCACTCTTTGGGGATACGGAGGATTGTGGACCTTAGGGTGGCCGAAGAACGGAGTCAGTCGCCAACTAAGTTGCCGGAGGACTTTAGCGACATTGAGCTAATTTCGATTCCGATGAGTGGTGAGATCGCTGGCACTATGGATGCAATTTCGGTAATTCTAAAGGGTGGGTTGGAGTCGATAACCGCATTTGATATGGGCGAAATGTACCGGATTATGCTCGGTAGTCACTTTGATGACTTTCTAGTGGTACTTTCTCTACTCGAGGAGGATTCATCCTCTGCCACCCTGGTGCATTGCACAGCCGGAAAGGATAGAACCGGACTAGTTGTTGCTTTTTACCAACTCCGCTCGGGGGTACGAATCGAAGATGTCCTTTCGGACTATGTGAGGTCGAATATCTTAAGGACTCCCTTCCGAGTCGAGTTCCTGACGCCGGTATTCAACGAAGCGGGCATAGATATCACGAGGTTCATCCCTTACCTCTCTGCGCCTCCGAAGGCTTTTTTTGAGGCCCTTGCTTTTGCCCGGAAAAGGTACCCGGCGCTCGTTTACCCAAGACCAGAAGGCCGGTTAAATTGACGGTCGGTCCAAAGGCGTGCTTGGTAATTGATGAGAACTTTTCTGTCTCTCGTTGATGCTGAGGGTTGATGCTGAGGGTGGGTCGGGGGGCCTGGCCCCTTTGACTCTGAATACCAAATGATCAGGAGAATCGTTCTTTAGCCTTGTTATTCTTCGGAGGGCTGGGCTTAGTGGTGGCGAAGAGTCGAATGATTAGCCACCGGTCGGGTTTTTTCAGTTCGCTGTAGAACAGAGAGCCAGAGCTTGATTGTCCACTTAGGAGACAGTTAGTTTAGGTTGACAGAAATCCCCGCTGAGAATTTAGCTTTTTTGCGCCGACCCGGCTCCTTTAGAGATTCTCCTGCGCCTTCGAGTGCTAAGTACATATTTGTAATTTAGTGTAGGAGTCGCTGTTTGGTGCTTTTGCGCTGCGACATCGAGCGGAGTCCGATCTGACCTGCTCGAATGAGTGTATGCATGAATTGAATAACTATGAGTGGTTGATTTTCATATAGCGTGACACAAATTACTTCTGATAGTGACTTACGGACCCTTTATCTGCATGCTATGTTAAGGCTATGAACTACGGAATCTGTACTGCTTGAAGTGCACTTTTTGGATTATGGCGAATAATTGAGCTTGAAAATGGACTAGTAGCGGTGCCGCGTGTATCGTGATTTTGTCTTCATGTAGTGAAATACGGCACATTGAAAGATATTTGGTGTCCGAAGTTGAATTGCAACATCAGAAGGGGGATGTAAGTGGCAGACGAAACTCGGGACGGTTCGGTTACTATTGAAGCGCTTATGGATGAGACGAGGGTTTTTGAACCTTCAGCAGAATTCGTAAGCCAGGCTAATATCTCTTCTCCGAGCATCTACGAGGACGCTAAGCGTGATCGGCTTGGCTGGTGGGCTGAGCAGGCTGAAAAGATGCTCTGGCGCAAGAAGTGGGATCAGGTATTGGATTGGAGCAACGCTCCATTTGCAAAATGGTTCGTCGGCGCAGAACTAAATATAACTGAAAGTTGCTTAGATCGACACGTACAAGCGAATCCAGACAAGGTTGCATTCTATTTTGAGGGTGAGCCAGGGGATTCAAGGGTCATTACATACAAGGAACTTTACGAAGAAGTCTGCCAGTTTGCTAACGGACTCGCAGATCTCGGTGTTCAAAAGGGTGACCGTGTAGCTATCTACATGGGAATGATTCCCGAGCTGCCGATTGCGCTCCTTGCGTGCGCTCGTCTTGGAGCTCCACACTCTGTAGTATTTGGTGGATTTAGCTCTGATTCATTGCGTGATCGTGTGAATGATGCAGAGGCGAAGGTCGTCATCACCTGTGATGAGGGCTGGAGGAACGGCGGACGCATCGAACTCAAGAACTTCGCCGATAAGGCAGTGGAAGAGTGCCCGAGCGTCGAGAAGATGGTAGTGGTCCAGCGTACCGGCGGCGATGTACAGATGGTCGAGGGCAGGGACATCTACTACCACGACCTGATCGACGGCAAGGCGAAAGAGCGCCCGGCGACCATTACAGACAGCGAGGACATGCTTTTTGTCCTCTACACGTCGGGTACGACTGCTAGGCCAAAGGGAATTGTCCACACCGTTGGCGGCTACCTCGTGGGCGCTGCTACCACCCATCGGTTAGTTTTCGACATCAAGCCGGACGACATCTACTTTTGCACCGCTGATATTGGATGGGTTACCGGACACAGCTACATCGTCTATGGACCGTTGGCAAATGGCGTCACTTCTGTCATATACGAGGGTGTCCCGAACTATCCGGATAAGGATAGGTTCTGGGAGATCGTCGAAAAGTATAAGGTGACCCAGATCTACACTGCGCCAACAGCGATTAGGACCTTCATGAAGTGGGGCACGGAATATCCAGAGCGCCATGACCTCTCTAGTCTCCGTGTCATCGGAACGGTTGGCGAGCCAATCAATCCAGAAGCTTGGATCTGGTACAACACCTTTATCGGTGGAGGCAAGGCTCCGATCGTAGATACTTGGTGGCAGACCGAGACCGGGCACATCATGATATCTCCGATTCCTGGAGTGACCCGTACCAAGCCTGGTTCGGCGACTATTCCTCTACCGGGAATGGGTGCGGATATCGTCGATGACGAAGGAGTTTCGGTGCCGAATGGTTCCGGCGGCTATCTCGTCTTGACTGAACCTTGGCCGGGAATGCTTCGGACGATCTACAAGGACCCAGAGAGGTTCAAGGACGTCTATTGGTCGAGATTCTCCAAGCCATCGGAGAACAAGTGGGTTTACTTCGCTGGGGACGGAGCTAAAAAGGACCTCGATGGTTACTTCTGGCTCCTTGGAAGGGTCGACGATGTCATGAACATCTCTGGCCACAGAATTTCGACCCTCGAGGTGGAGTCGGCGCTGGTTGACCATCCGGCGGTCGCTGAGGCGGCGGTTGTTGGACGTGCAGATAGCACGACCGGCCAGGCAATAGCGGCCTTTGTCACACTGAAGGGTGGAAATCAAGGGGACGAGAAGTTGCTTGCCGAACTGCGAGAGCATGTCGCTGTCAAGATAGGCAAGATTGCACGTCCGGCATCGATCGTCTTCACGGACGAGCTGCCCAAGACACGCTCTGGAAAGATTATGAGACGACTGCTTAGGGATATCTCCGAGCAGCGCAAACTGGGAGACGTTACGACATTGGCTAACTCTGATGTCGTGAATGAGATAGCAAAGAGGGCTTCAAGCTCAATGAGCAAGCAGGCCGACTAGCTATGAGAGGGTTGGTGTCCGGGGAGAGGTATCCTTCCGGGCACCAATTACCCCAAGGCCGTTTTGCGGCTTTGGTGTTGATGGTTTCTGGCTGCTTGTCAGAAACCCCGGGGGAATCACTGAAAGGAAAAAGCAATTATGTCAGACACCGCCACTAAGCCACAAGAGGTCCTGGTATCTCTGGCGGCTT
>JABEUO010000125.1 GCA_013044415.1 Acidimicrobiaceae bacterium | reverse complement strand
TTGGTAGGGTTCGAGGTTAGAGAACTTTCCTCTGGCTCAGAAATACCGAGCGATACCGATGCTGTAATCATTGCGAGTCACGGATCCGACGAGGAGCAGTGGCTAGAGATGGCAATCGCAAACGGTGTCCGATACATAGCACTGGTCGCCTCGCACAAGCGAGGGGTCGCAGTACTCTCTAGTCTCGCCATCGACGGCGATCTAAAAAAGCTCATACGCACGCCTGCGGGACTGGACATAGGTGCAAAAACGCCGAGCGAGGTAGCCATATCGATCATAGCGGAGGTAATTTCGACGAGGCCATCGAGCACTGCGACAAAAAGCGATGAGGACTCTCCGATCGAACAGGTCCCCAAGGTGGCAATCGATCCGGTCTGCGCAATGGAAGTCGCAATGGTAGAGGGCTCATTGCAGCTGAAATTCGATGGGCGACCCTACTACTTCTGCGGCACGGGTTGTAAAAAAGCGTTCGCCGCCAACCCGCAGAGCTATCTAAACCGAGAACCGTGACGGGACAAAGGGAGACCTTCTCGGACATCGAATCCCTCCGAATAGCGATGGAGAAGGCCAATTATGTCGCCTCTGCTGGCCTCGCGATGGCGCTGTTTTGCGCTTTGAAGCTAAATCAACCACTGCTACTAGAGGGTGAACCTGGCGTAGGAAAGACCGAGGCGGCCAAAGTATTTGCACGAGTCTTGAATACTGACCTCATCCGACTGCAGTGTTACGAAGGGATCGACCTTTCTGAAGCCGTATATGAATGGAACTACCCAAAACAACTGCTGGCTATCCGCATTGCAGAGACCGAAAAACACCACCTCGAAGAGCACGATCTCTTTACAGAGGAGTTTCTTATAGAAAGGCCTCTGCTCAAGGCGTTGCGCCACAAGGGCGAGATGAGTTCGGTACTTCTGGTGGATGAGGTAGATCGATCAGACGATGAGTTCGAGGCATTCTTACTTGAGCTTCTCGGTGAGTCAACGATCACCATCCCCGAACTAGGAACATTCGGTTCTGACCGACCGCCAGTGGTGATCTTGACCTCCAATCGTACGAGGGACCTTCACGACGCACTCAAAAGACGATGCATCTACCACTGGATTTCCTACCCCGACATAGAGACGACAATTTCGATCCTCCGTCGTCACGTTCCAGAAGCTTCAAAAACCCTCCTTTCTCAGAGTGCCGCCACAGTCAACAGGATCAGGGAAATTAACCACCTACAAAAACCGCCGGGGATTGCCGAGACCATCGACTGGGTGAGGGCTCTGGTACTCCTGGGTGTCGATTCAATTGAGGATCAAAAGGCACCGGTTGCATGGGGATCTCTGATCAAGTACAGGGAGGACCTCGATATTGTCGAATCGACTCTTCGAGGAACTGGGTAATGTCCTATGGCCAATGCGACCTGGCAACTTTAGCCGCACTTTTTAGCTCAAAGTTGCACCGGGCTGGCCTGGCGACTTCGGTTGACCGGGCTTCACTCTTTACCCGGATGATATCACTTTTGTCACCTGGAACAATTGGTGAACTTTACTGGTGCGCTCGGATCGCTTTCCTCAGTGACATCGCCAAGCTTCAGACGTTTGACCGAATCTTTTTAGAGGTCTTTGCAACGCAGAGTGAATTCCCAACCGAGAACCAATCGGTCGATACGGAGTATGGTTCCAAAACACCCCAACCGCAACCGAGCCACCAGGGTATTACTAAGTTGAAAATGGGTGTCTCCACAAAAACCGCCACCAATCATCAGGCTGGAGATGCAAGGAAGCAGGACGATCTCGCCGACCTGCCGGATCGATCGACGGCGAGCGCCGAGGAGTCGTTGACTTGCCGCAACTTTGCGACACTTTCACAGCTCGACCTCCAGCTAGCTAATGAACTACTTGAATCGTCGGAAAAATTGATGCCCACCAAGGTCACTGCCAGGACTGCAACTACCAAACTCTATCCCTCGCAAGACATCAGGGCGACGTTACGTGCGTCAGTAAAAACCGGTGGCGACCCAGTTGAGCTGCTCAGCAAGGGGCGGGTCAAAAAGAAGCGCAGGTTGATATTTATTCTCGACATATCGGGGTCGATGGAACCCTTCGCCAGTCCGTACCTCTACTTTCTGCGTGGAATGTCCAGAAATAGCTGCGTCGAGTCGTTTGTTTTTTCTACCCACTTGACTCGAATTACCCTAGATCTTCGAACTCGTCAAAGTATTGAATCGATTTTCGGCGGCCTCTCCTTAGCGCCAGACCGATTTGGTGGAACCAGAATTGCCGAAGCCCTAAGGGCTTTCCTAGATACACACGGTCGACGGGGTATGGCAAGAGGGGCGATGGTGATTGTAGTTTCCGACGGCTGGGAATGCGGTGACCTAAAGGACTTAAAAGAGCAGATGCGCAGGTTGAAGCTGCTATCGCATCGGGTGTTGTGGGTAAACCCAAGAAAAGCCAACCAAGGATACCAACCCCTCGTTGGGGGGATGTCAGCAGTACTGCCCTTCTGCGATGGCTTCTTCAGCGGACACAGCATTAGTTCCCTTTGGGAACTGCTCGACTCGCTGGAGGTTACTTCTAAGGGTCCAAAACGAATCCCCTGGGAGTCGATGCGATAGGTACTGCCAACCTTTGAGACCGAGGGCTATCGATCATCAGGGAGAATCGATGAGGTCCGTAGCTGTATTGAAACGCCAGCCGAAGCAATAGCTCAGCGAAGTCGCGCAGGCTAGTGACCCCAAAGCCAAGCGGTACTCTCAAGGCCAAGGGTAGGCCAGTCCATAGCGGGGTTTGAACTAAGGTATCGAGTAATCCCGGGCATACATCTGGCCGTTCGTGGCTCCATCGCCCAAGTGGAAAATCGGATTTCGTTTCAAGCTGTGCGAGGTGGGCTGGTTGCATTTTAGAGATGGTGCTAAGTTCGCCAAAGGTACGGATCAGTTCGGCCCGTCAGAACCAGCGCAACTACACCTCGAACGACTCGATCTCGGGCTAAAACCCGACGAAGTTGCGAGGTCACTCGCAGACGAAGAGGGCCTCTGCGTGCTCATGGGCGAATGGAGCGGATCCGGTGCCATCATCGCCTGGGACCCGGTGCTCGATTCCCACGCCCTCGAAGATCCATTCTCAATTCTAAACGAGACCCAAGTAGTGCTAGGTAAAAAGCATGGGGCGGTAGGGGGAGGTTGGATTGGTCACATAGGTTATCAGGCTGGCCAACTCATCGAAGAGTTGCCCCCTCAGCCCAAAACGGTGATCCCTCTACCCCTACATTCGCTGAACTACTACGACCATCTGCTTCGATTTGACGATCCGACACAGGCTTGGTATTTCGAAGCCCTTTTAACGCCAGCCCGACGTGATGCAATCTTTCATAGCCGAGATAGCGTCCTCGCAAACCTTCGATT
>JABEUO010000124.1 GCA_013044415.1 Acidimicrobiaceae bacterium | reverse complement strand
TGTCCAGGGACAGGGTTCCCGATCCAGAGACGAGGCCCGAGTGTCGTATTGTTATCTCCGAGCCCTCTTGCCACCTCGTGATCTCCATCTTGTCTTTAAGTCGAATCGGCCCGACTTTAGTCAGACAGACAAACTCCGTACCCACCCCAGAAGTCGAAGCGGAGGAGAATGTTATCGACTCTGCGTCGGACATCCAATTGACGTGGTCCTCTATCCTCGCCAAGTAGCTCCATACGAGCCACTGCGGCCGCTTAATTAACTGGGTAATTTTGATCTGGGTGCTCAACGCCTTCTAACTTGCCTCCTGGGCCGCATCGCCCTTGGTCAAGTCGGAGGTCGCCTGCTCAGGAGATACCACGTTGATTGCGACCCCGGTACCAAGCTCGAAGCCGGCCGTAGTAGTCAATTTGGGTACTAGATGGATGTGCCAATGGAAATTACCGAAGCTCCTGTAGGGGGCCGAATGCAGGACGAGGTTGTAAGAGATCTGACCGAGCGCGGACTCCAGCCTCTTAATCGCATTCTTGACCGCCTTACCCACCGAACTCAGCGCCGTCGTCGAACTCAAATGGAGGTGGGATCCGTGGGTCCGTGGGATAATGAGCATCTCGTAGGGTGAAGCCGACCAGTACGGAGATATAGTTATCGAATCTTCGTCTGAATCGACTAGCCGATCCCTGACCGTCTCTTCGATTTCGGTCGTGGCGCACAGAAGGCACCCGCCTACGAATCGCGAGAACCCAGCCATCTCGTCGGCTATCTCATGGGGAACGAAGGAGATACCGATGAGCTGCCCGTGGGGGTGCTCTACCGACGCACCCGCTTCCCTCCCATAGTTGAGCAGCAACTGGGAGTAGCGGATTACCTTGGACCTCGAGTGGGCGTCAAATCGATCCCTGATCGCCGCCATGACCGTACCGATCTGGGAGTCTTCGAGGCTGGACCAGCTAGCAGAGTGATCGGGGGCCAGCACGAGGACCTCATGTAGTCCAGAGGCCGGGGCTTGGGTAAAGATGGGACCCTTGTTTATCGTCACCATCGGCTCGTCTCCGGCGAAGGCGGGAAAGAGATTTGGGACTATCCGAACGGTCCAACGGCCACTCGGTCCGTATGTCTCCAATGCGGGTGGGGTCTCCTCTTCGAAACCAGGACAGAATGGACACGGTTTAGACGGGTCCTGTTGCACCGGAAGTGAATGGCTAAGAAAGGCGGAGGGCCGGTAGGCTCTCTCCTGTGCTACTGCTACCCACCTGCCGGTGAGTGGATCCAATCTAAGCTGGTTAGTGATCGACTGCACCTGGGTCCTCCATACGACAAAAAAACGACGCGCCGTCAGGGCAGGCTAGTGGGAACTAAAACCCATCTTGCGCGGATACACCTAGTATCTCCTACACGGTTTCAACAACAATTTCGACATATGATTTCGTAACTTAACAACAATGTCATGAAGATCTAAGCACCCTAGGGGTTCGTCCGACTATAAGGAGGTGACATGCGTCATGAAACCGATCTATTTTGACACCGCTTCGACCCTGGCTATGCGCCCCGAGGCCATTAGCCTCTACGGTGAAATCGCAGGCCAATTCTTTGCTAACCCCTCCTCCTCTCACCTCCTTGGGTCGAAGGCGAAGGCAGTTTTAGAGCAAGCCCGAGAAACGGTGGCTGCGGTTTTGGGAGCTAACCCTTCTCAGGTAATCTTCAACTCCGGAGCGACTGAGTCCGCAAATACCTTCATCGCATCGGCGCCAAGAGAAGCGGCGGTCGTCGTGAGCCAGATAGAGCACCACTGTGTATTGGACCCGGCGATGAAGTCCAACGCAATTTTGGTCAATGCGCAACGAGACGGAAGAGTCGACCTAGAGCACGTCAAAGGGATCTTCAAAGATCGACGGGGTGATATAGGGATGGTCTTTTTGATGGCCGTGAACAATGAGACTGGCGTCATCCAACCGATCGACTACGTGGCAACTTTAATCAAGAAGTACTCACCTTCCGCAAAACTGGTCGTCGATGCAGTTCAGGCCGCAAATTGGCTAGAGCTCAAGGGACTCTTACACCTTGTAGACGGGGCGTTTCTTGCAGCACATAAATTTGGTGGTCCAAAGGGTTTCGGGATCCTGCTAAAGAGGGGGGATGGATGGCTCAAACCCCTCCTACAAGGCGGGGGTCAGGAGTTCGACTTGCGGAGTGGCACCCAAGACCCCGCAGCCGCAGCGGCAGCTGCACTGGCGCTAGTGATGGCACAGAGCGAGATCGGGGATCACAACAAAAAGGCGACACAGATGCGCGAGGTGATAGTTTCGCAGCTGGACGAGGTGAAGGGGGACATAATATTCTCTTCTGGCGGACCCGATACGGTTCCGGGAATCCTCTCGATGATCGTCCCGGGTGCTAATTCAGAAGAACTCCTTTTCCTCCTGGACGAGGAGGGGCTTTGTGCTTCGGCCGGCTCAGCGTGTGCCTCTGGGGCGCTCGAACCCTCCCATGTACTTGTCGCTATGGGGTACACCAAGGACGAGGCTCGCTGCTCACTCAGACTCTCCTTTTCGGGCCAGGAGGGCGAGGACGCCGCTAGGGCCGCGGGAATTATCCTCGCCGACGTTATCAAGAGGCTGGTAAAGCGTTGAACCTCGGGGTAGGGAATCCAATCTTTGACGTCCTCCTTCTCGTACACGTGATCATAGGAATGGTCGGCTACTTCTCCACTTCCTTGACGAGCTGGATGGCAAAACTCTTCCTGAAGGAACCGAGGCATCCTGGCCTAGGGCGATATTTCGACGGAAGGACCAACTGGGCATCCCGGACCATCATCCTGGTCCCGGTCTTTGGTTTGGTCGTCGCCTGGGCGGGGTCCCTCTGGTCGGACTTCTCTCAAGCCTGGTTTATCGCTGCGATTGGGATCTGGTTCGCCACCGCTGCGATAGTTTCGATCTTCATCTGGCCGATCGAAAAGGCGATATACCTAGCGCTGCAGGAAGGAAACTTTACCGATAGCTCGCAGGAGCAGAAGGTTCGGGAGCAAAAGGTTAAAAGGGCCGTCGTCGTCGGCGGAATTAGCTCCGTCGGCTATGTAGTGGCCTTTTATCTGATGCTTTTCAAGCCATAGTCACTCAGCAGAGACGACGTGGAAGCTTTGGCGGGAATTGGAACCCAATTCGTATA
>JABEUO010000123.1 GCA_013044415.1 Acidimicrobiaceae bacterium | reverse complement strand
CCCCTCTTCTCTCCCCTACTTCCATCGCTCGGTCTGAGCTGACCAAGTATGTAATTAACCGCCTTTGATATGGTTTTTGGCGAGATATGGTGCAGGTCGTTATAGGCGCTTTGGAGTTCGCGCCGTCGCTCGGTTTCACTCATTGCTCTTACCATCGAGGGGGTAATGCGATCCGCATAGAGGAGAACGGTCCCATTGACATTGCGGGCGGCTCGCCCGATGGTTTGGATCAGTGACGTTTCGCTACGTAGAAAACCTTCTTTGTCGGCGTCTAAAATTGCGACGAGCGAAACTTCCGGAAGGTCAAGTCCCTCCCTTAGTAGGTTGATTCCGACCAAAACGTCGAACACTCCAAGGCGCAAATCTCTAATTATCTCTATCCGCTCTAATGTTTCGACGTTCGAATGCATGTATCGAACCCGCAAGCCGAGTTCCAGAAGATAATCGGTAAGGTCTTCAGCCATCTTCTTTGTCAAAGTCGTGACGAGTACTCGTTCTTTCTCCTCGATCCGCCGACCGATAGCTTCGACTAAGTCATCAATCTGGCCCTTTGTGGGCCTAACCTCCACCTTGGGATCAAGTAGGCCCGTCGGCCTAATGATCTGCTCAACCACTTGCGAGGAGATCCCGACTTCATAATTCGCGGGCGTTGCGGAGAGGAAAATGGCTTGATTGATTCGCTCAAAAAACTCCTCGAAACGCAGCGGTCGATTGTCAAGGGCGGATGGAAGCCTGAAACCGAAGTCCACCAGGGTCTCTTTTCGAGATCGGTCGCCACGATACTGTCCATGCAGCTGAGGTATTGAGACATGAGATTCATCGATGATCAGCAGGTAATCGTCCGGGAAAAAGTCTAATAATGTTGAAGGAGGCTCGCCTTCGCTCCTCCCATCTAGGTGTCGTGAGTAATTTTCTATCCCTGAGCACACCCCGACCTCCTCCAGCATCTCGAGGTCAAACTGTGTTCGCATCTTCAACCTTTGAGCTTCAAGGAGCTTGCTATTAGATTCCAGGAATTTCAATCTCTCTTGGAGTTCTTCCTCGATGGAGGAGATGGCCCTCTTCATTCTTTCGTCCCCGGCGACATAATGAGTGGCCGGAAAAAAGACAAAATCGGTCATCTCTTCTGCGACCTCACCAGTCAGGGTGTCGATCCTGACGATCCGTTCAACTTCGTTGCCAAAGAGTTCGATTCGAATCGCCGTTTCGTCATATGCCGGATGTACCTCTAGTGTGTCCCCTTTGACCCTAAATTTTCTCCTAGCCAAATTCATGTCATTCCGTTGATATTGCATTTCTACTAGACGCTTAGTAGCATCCCGGAGATCCAATTCATCCCCAACGGCTATCGGCATGATTTGGTTCTGGTACTCCTCGGGAGATCCCAATCCATAGATGCATGATACAGACGCAACGACTATCACGTCCCTCCGGGTCAGCAGGGCTGCCGTGGCGCTATGCCTTAGTCGATCGATCTCATCATTAATCGTGGCATCTTTTTCAATGTAAGTATCTGACGAAGGTACATAGGCTTCCGGTTGGTAGTAGTCGTAGTAGGAGACGAAGTACTCAACCCGGTTTTCGGGGAAGAATTCCCTAAACTCACTGGCCAACTGGGCAGCGAGGCTCTTGTTAGGAGCTATGACTAGTGTCGGCTTCTGCACGGCCTCTATCAACCACGCTATAGTCGCCGACTTTCCTGAGCCGGTAATTCCCAATAGCGTCTGGAACTTGTCGCCCCTCATTACCCCTTCGGTGAGTGCCTTAATGGCATTCGGCTGATCCCCAGCTGGCCCATATGGCGCTACGACTTTAAAGTGGCCCATCACTAGAGCCTATTTGTACTTTGCTTATCACGCAATGTCACCGATGAGTTCGGCCATAATCCGTGACACCTGGGGGTAGAGCTCTTCGACCGTACCGGAATTGTCGATGACATAACTGGCAATGGCGAGCCGATCACTACGTTTGGCCTGTGCAGCGAGCCTGGCGGTAGCGTCTGATTTTTTCATTGATCGCAAAGCTACTAGCCTGTCGATCGCGGTTTCGTCGTCTACGTCAACCACGACGACTTTCTCAATCGGATAGCGGTCAATTCCCGACTCTACCAATAGAGGTATCATCAGCACGACTACCCCTGGAAAATTCCGGTTCTCCAGATCGACTATCCGCTTTTGTATCTCTTGACCTACTAATGGGTGGACTATCGCATTAAGGTCCATCCTCGCCGATTCATCGAAGAATACGATGGAGGCTAGTTTGGAGCGATCGAGACTGCCCTGCGGGTCGAGAATTCCATCTCCAAAACGGTCTATAATTCGCCTTAGGCCTTCGCTTCCCGGCTCTACTACCGACTTAGCGATAGCATCAGCGTCTAAGACTTCAGCACCCATCTCGGCGAAGATGTCACCCACGGTTGATTTACCAGAACCGATGCAACCGGTAAGTCCGACGACTTTCACTCTCACCTCAAAACCCTGAACAACATAAATTCGCCATAGTAGCTCGATAAACCTGCGCTACAAAAGCAGGCGTCGAGGGCCTTGACCCTCGACGCCTCGAAACCAATACCTATCGATGATGACCCGGATTACTCCTCAGGCTCATCCTTGTGCTCGTCTTTTCCGATTCCAAACTCTTCGGCCCAAGCGGCTTGGGCTTCCGTCTCCGGCTCGAATTCCACCGAATAGTCGTAACTACCGATGTAGTTACCTTCAGAGTCGTACTGATGCTCGCCAAAGGCCTCACGGTACTCTGCCGCTAGCTCGCCGCCCTCGAGGGCTTGCTTGATGGAGAGACTTATCCGGCGCCTCTGCAAGTCGATATCGATGATCTTGACCCAGAGTTCTTCCCCGACACCGACTACCTGGTCTGGCAATTCGACGTGGTGAGAGGCCATCTCCGAAATATGGACGAGTCCTTCGATTCCCTCGGCGACCTGAATGAAACAGCCGAATGGAACGAGCTTGGTGACCCGACCGTATACCAGTTCTCCCACTTTGTGTGCATTTGCGAAATCCTGCCACGGATCAGACTGGGTCGCCTTGAGCGACAACGAAATCCGCTCCTTGTCTAGATCGACATCGAGAACCTTAACCAACACCTCATCGCCTACCGACACCACCGAAGACGGGTGATCGACGTGTTTCCAGGAAAGTTCCGAGACATGGACCAATCCATCCATGCCACCTAGGTCGATGAAGACACCGAAGTTGACAATCGATGAAACGACCCCCTTACGAACCTCGCCTGGTTTGAGGTTCTCTAGGAACTCCTCGCGCTGTTCCCTTTGGGTCTCTTCTAGCCAGGCGCGACGGGAGAGAACTACATTGTTTCTATTCTTGTCGAGTTCGATAATCTTCGCCTCGACCTCTTTGCCGATGTAGGGCTGGAGATCCCTCACTCGACGAAGTTCGACTAGCGATGCCGGGAGGAATCCACGAAGGCCAATGTCGACGATAAGTCCACCCTTGACGACCTCAATTACGAGGCCTCGAACCATGCCATTCTCTTCTTTTACCTTCTCGATGTTGCCCCAGGCACGTTCGTATTGAGCACGCTTCTTGGAAAGTAGCAACCGACCTTCTTTGTCCTCTTTCTGAAGGACAAGAGCCTCGACCTCGTCACCAAGCTTTACGATCTCATGCGGATCGACATCCTGCCTGATAGATAGCTCTCTGACAGGTATTACACCTTCGGACTTGTAGCCAATATCCAACAGGACTTCGTCCTTGTCGACTTTAACTACCTTCCCCCGAACTATGTCACCATCCTCGAATTCGATTATGGTACGTTCAATCGCCTCATCGAGCGAAAGATCGCCGAGGTCATCCTCGACAATTACTCGGGCTGTACCCTCTAAAAACTCCTCAGAGGGAACTGCGGTCTCTGACATTAGAACT
>JABEUO010000122.1 GCA_013044415.1 Acidimicrobiaceae bacterium | reverse complement strand
GCTAGAGCGTCTTTAAGCGCTACGATCTCGTTGGGATATACCAGCGGTGGAAAGGTCGACAGCTCTTTGGTGGCCGTTTCCAGAGCGAGCGGATCTGGCCAATCGGGCTGCTGCTCGGCATGCCTTTCCATCCAGTCCCACGGCGTCCACGCCATTTAAGAGCCTTTCTATTCTAAGCAAGCTTTTAGGAGAGAGTTTCTTTTGATCACATTGTCGTCGGAAGCCCTTTGCATAAACAGTAGTGGCAAGAGCGAAGAATCACCATGTTTGTATCGCGTGTGCAAATCTCAACTGGTATATATGCCCTAACGCCCGCCATGGGGACTTAAATTGTCTTATGGCAAATTTTCGATTTGGAGTTCAGCTTTCTGCGGCGTCCAATGCAAAGCAGTGGATGTCGATCGTGAAACGGATCGAGAGTTTGCGCTACTCGACCATAATGGTTCCGGATCACTTTGATGCCCAGCTGTCACCGATATCGGCACTCTCCTTCGCAGCGGCAGCGACCGAGACGGTAAATGTAGGTACCCTTGTTGCCTCCAATGACTACCGCCATCCAGTCGTGCTGGCAAGGGAGATCACTACCTTATCTGCGCTTAGCGGCGGGAGGGTGGAGCTTGGCCTGGGAGCCGGATGGTTGAAGGCCGATTACGAATCTTCGGGTTTGAGTCTTGATCCCCCCGGGACTCGGGTGGCCCGCCTAGGCGAGTCCGTCGAGATCATGAAGTCGATGTTTCAAGGGGAAGAGCTAGCTTTTGACGGCGAGTTTTACCACGTGCACGGGGCGGCAGCCTACCCGGCACTCCCCGACGAGCATCGTCCGCGACTTACTATCGGCGGGGGAGGCCGGAAGGTCCTCGATCTTGCTGCGAAATACGCAGATATAGTGGGGGTTAATCCTAATCTCTCCTTTGGTGCAGTCGGGATAGAGCTGCTCTTAGAGGCCGCTCCGGAGCGCTTTGATGAGAAGGTAGCTCACGTCAACGAGAGGCTCGACTACTATGGCCGCAGTGCCGAACTCCAATGTTTGAGTTTTGTATGCGAAGTGGTGGAGGACCGAAAGGCTTGGATATCCGATGCTGCGACCGCTTTTTCGGTGGATGCCGAAGCAGTTTCTAAGCTTCCAATTGTGCTCGTGGGGAGTGTTGAACAGTTGATAGATCAATTGGAGACATCAAGAGAGCGCTATGGATTCTCTTACTGGGTCATACATCAAAAAGAGTTTGAGGCCTTTGCTCCAGTCGTTGAAGCTCTTGCTGGGCGGTAGGTGTGGCGAGAGTTGGGATCTTTGGCGGAACCTTCGACCCGATACATTTCGGACACCTCGCCGCAGCGGTCAATGCTAGGCACGCGGCTGGCCTGGATCGAATCCTGCTAGTCGTGGCAAATGTGCCTTGGCAGAAGGAGGGCACGAGGGAGTTGACTCCAGCACAGACGAGATTCGAACTGGTTAGGCAGGCTGTTGAAGGAATTGACGGCCTCGAAGCTTCAGATGTGGAAATCAAAAGGGGAGGACTTTCCTACACTATCGACACCGTGAGCGAGCTTCGTAGACTTTTCCCAAGCGATCGATTCTTCTTAGTCGTCGGGGCCGACGCAGCTGCAGGCATCGAAGATTGGGAGAGAACCGAAGAGTTGCCGGCACTTTCGGAACTGGTTGTGGTCAATAGGCCTGGACATCCCCGACCCGAGAAGCTCGGCGGTTGGTCGAAGGCAATTATGGCGGAAATTCCATCCCTCGATATCTCCTCTACGGACCTTCGTCAGAGGGCCCGTGACGATAGGCCTCTCGAATTTTTAATGCCTAGCGGAGCTATCGATTATATAAGGCAGAATCAGCTTTACCGGGACGAGCCGTAGGTGTATATTTTACTTGTGGGTGGCAAGTCTCGTGACTAAGGCTCGACGTGGTGGCTGATCTAGCTCCGCAGCTTTGGGTTCTTCTAGTTGGCTCCTTTATCGGGAATACGTCGAGGTGAGTTTCCGGGGTCGCCATCGCTTTAGGGTTTCGCTACCCGCAGATGGAGACCTCGTCCTTTCGCCCTCACCCTCGATCTCCTTTGTTGGTGGTCTAGGGTTCCGTTTTTCTTCACAAGCTGGTAGCATTGACTGTTCGATCTGGAAATGGAATCTTCTGGTCAGCGGGCGTCGAAGCCTATCTCCCCAGGGGAGAGGTTTCGTGGAGAACTACTCCGCAACAGAGTACGAGGGCTGCACTTCGAAAGCTCGAATAACGTTGCAATACCCATTCATCCCGCCTTAGTGTCGGTGGTTGGGTAATTAGCCGCTTTGTGGTGGGAAGTTTTGCAGTTTTTGATATTAGGCGTCGACCTTGGGTGTTATTCCAGATGAGAGGAGTTAGAGGAAATTGGAGCTTCATTCGACCAAGAGGACTAAGAATACCACCAAGGTGGTCTTCCTGAAAGGGGAGGTCAAGCCGACCTCGGGGGTCGTCGACTTTGAACCCTTGGCATTGGCTAAGATCGCCGCCGATGCCGCAAGTTCCAAGAAGGGTATCGATACTAAGGTCCTCGACGTCTCCGCTCTTCATGGCCTGGTCGACTACTTCGTGATAACTTCGGTCGGTAACTCAAGGCAGATTAGGGCGATTATCGACGAGATGGACGAGATGATTCGAATCGAGCTGGGAGTCAAGCCCCTCTTTCTCGAGGGGCTGGGTTCGAGTGATTGGGTCCTGGTCGACTATGCGGGTGTCGTCGTTCACATCTTTTCGGAAACCGCAAGGAGTTTTTACGACCTGGAGAGGCTCTGGTCAGACGCCGCATTGGTTTATGAACCAGACTCGGCGACCGCTGCAAATTCTTTGGACGAGGAATCTGATGAGGGACTTGCGGTTGGAGGCGGGATAATCTGAGCCTCAGGTCGGTACTCACCGATCAGTAAACTGGGCTTTGAGGCGATGACGCCATGGGTTTTGTGAGAGATTGAGAGTTCATTGCGCCGACACTAGCCATTTAGGTTTTAGCCTGATATCTAAATAGTTTTGATTCGGCGGACCTAGAAAAGGTGAACTTCATTGCGCATTGCGACCCTAAGAGTTGATGGGACTACTAAAGCAGCGCTAAGGGACGGGGACAAGTACCGTCTTTTAGAATTTGAAGACGTTGGAGCCCTGATTAGAGCGGGGGTCGATTGGTCGACCCTGCAAGGCAAAGGCGAGCTTGCGGTCGATCAGGCGGATTATGCCCCAACCGTTTTGGACCCCAGGAAGATCTTTTGTCTCGGACTCAACTATCGGGACCACATTGCGGAAATGGGAAGAGCCGACGCCGGATACCCAACTCTGTTCTGCAAATTTGCCCAGACTTTGATGGGCGCTAATGATGACCTAGTCCTACCTGCTATTTCGCAGGCAGTTGACTGGGAGGCGGAGTTAGGTGTCGTAATTAAAGACGAGACTCGCAACGTTACTGAGGGCGAAGCCAACGATCATATTGCTGGTTTCGTGGTGGTCAATGACATCTCGATGCGTGATTTCCAGAACAGAACCACACAGTTCATGCAAGGGAAGATATTCGAAGGGACCACCCCGGTTGGTCCCGAGCTTGTTACCCCCGACGAGGTCGACTTTGCGAGAGACCTGCGAATTACTACCACGATAGACGGGGAGGTTATGCAGGACTCAAGGACTTCGAGGTTAATCTTTTCGATCCCAGAAGTGATCTCCTACATCTCGTCGATAATCACCCTTTCCCCTGGGGATCTAATATCTACGGGGACACCCTCGGGGGTTGGCGCAGGCAGGGTGCCGAAGGTCTTTTTGAAGAGCGGCCAGAGACTGGTCACTTCTGTAGAGGGAGTCGGTGAACTCGTAAACTTGGTTCGCTAGAAGTGTCGGAGAGGCGAAGTAGCGTGTTGAGGCTTCGCAAGATCGACACGAGTTTCAAGGTCCTCGGTGCTTGCTTTCCGATTGAAAATGGATCAGTTTTTTTCTGTAACAGAGCGAACTCGAGCTAACGGCAAAAAGGAGTCGCTTTCATCCTCTTGTAGCCAGAGGGTTCGTCTTGCTCCCCTACAAGCCGAGACGAGTAGGGCTTCTATAGTATTTTCATCCGTGGTTACTAGGACCAGATGGCCCTCCATGTGACGAATCTTTGTTATCTGGTCTGTGGTCATTTTTCCATCCTCCTT
>JABEUO010000121.1 GCA_013044415.1 Acidimicrobiaceae bacterium | reverse complement strand
TATCCGATGCAGCCGTAGGAAGATTGAGGAAGGCTGTCCCTAGTACGAGAGGACCGGGACGGACGCAGCTCTCGTGTGCCAGTTGTCCTGCCAAGGGCATGGCTGGTTAGCGACCTGCGGAAGGGATAAGCGCTGAAAGCATATAAGCGCGAAGCTCGTTCCAAGATGAATCTTCCCACAGGGTAACCTGGTAAGGCCCGTGGTAGACGACCACGTTGATAGGCCGGGCGTGTAAGTACAGTAATGTATTCAGCTGACCGGTACTAATCGGCCGAGGGCTTGGAGTTTACTCGTGCTCGCTATGGAGTCCTTAAAGGACTGATAGATTTGCGGTGACCAGAGCGGCAGGGTCACACCCGTTCCCATTCCGAACACGGAAGTTAAGCCTGCCAGCGCCGATGGTACTTGGGGGGAGGCCCCCTGGGAGAGTAGGGCGTCGCCGCAATTTATTTTGATCACAAGACCCTTCGGGGTCTTGTGGCGTTTAAGGCCTATTTTGCGTTTGCACCTGAAGCACCGATGATTTACGCCAGCTAAATGGTAAGGCCCTGAGACGTTCGTTCGATCTTGAAGGCTTACGCTTACGTTAAAGCTAGCTAGATTGTAGCTAGGTTGATGCTCGTTCGAGGTGATGGTGATTTGAGCGTATTGTCTGGGTCACGCGGAGGATTAGGGCCGGAAGTCTCGGCTACTCCGTCTAACGGTGAGTTGTCGTCGAATTACAAGTGGATTGCGTTGTCTAACACGACGCTGGGCGTGCTTATGGCAACCATCGATTCGTCGATCACCTTGATAGCGATGCCTAACATCTTCTTAGGCATTCACCTAGACCCATTGGGGCGTGGCAATAGTTTTTACCTTCTCTGGATGATCCTCGGCTTTCTCGTTGTGACCAGCGTTTTGGTGGTCAGTTTGGGTCGGCTAGGAGACATGTTTGGGCGTGTAAAGATGTACAACCTGGGGTTTGTGATCTATACGGTCGGATCATTGGCGCTAAGTGTCGATTGGATGTATGGCAGGGCCGGTGCCACCTGGTTGATAATTATGCGGTTGGTTCAGGGTGTCGGTTCGGCATTTTTGGTTGCAAACGCATCGGCTATATTGACCGACGCTTTCCCGAAGAACCAGCGAGGCATGGCCCTCGGTATCAACCAGGTTGCTGGGATTAGTGGATCTTTTATCGGCCTGGTTCTCGGCGGATTACTGGGACCTATCGATTGGAGATTGATCTTTCTCATCTCGGTACCTATTGGACTCTTCGGTACGATTTGGGCCTATTTGAAGCTTGAAGATAGGGGAGTGCGAAGGCCGTCGAGCATTGACTGGCTCGGTAATTCGACCTTCGCATTGGGTCTTATCTTGCTTATGGTTGGAATCACGTATGGTATTGAGCCGGCGGGGGACTCAGCGACGGGTTGGACCTCTTTGCCGGTTCTTTTGGAACTGGGTCTCGGTATCGCCTTGTTGGTTGGATTCTTTTTTATAGAGACCAAGGTCGACAATCCAATGTTCAAGATTCCACTATTTAGAATTAGAACTTACCTTTTCGGTACCTTTTCGACCTTCCTGGTTGCGGTGTCACGGGGTGGCCTGATGTTTATGCTCATCATCTGGCTCCAGGGTATATGGCTGCCTCTCCATGGTTACAGTTTTGCGGCTACGCCACTGTGGGCGGGTATCTACATGCTCCCCCTCACTGTGGGGTTTCTGATCGCTGGGCCCATGTCGGGCCATCTTTCAGATAAGTTTGGGCCGCGTCTTTTCGCTACGATTGGCCCGATAGGGACCGCCGTCGCCTTCGTCCTGCTCCTTTTGATGCCAGTGGACTTCTCCTACCCATACTTTGCCGGTGTCCTTCTTCTCTCTGGACTTTCGCAAGGAATGTTCGCCGCTCCTAATCGTGCGGCGGTGATGAACTCTTTACCGCCAGAGAACCGTGGTGTGGGTGGAGCGATGAACTCGACCTTCCAGAATTCAGCACAGGTATTCTCGATCGGCATATTTTTCTCCTTGATGATTGCGGGCCTCTCGGCGGTGCTACCACGGGCCATGGCAACTGGCTTAATTAGCCATGGCGTAGACGCGAACCTGGCTCGGGGACTCTCACACCTTCCGCCGGTGTCGATTCTTTTTGCGGCTTTTCTCGGGTATAACCCGATTCAAAAGCTCCTCGGGCATAGGGTCCTGCTCGGCCTATCCCATCAGAACTACGTGATTCTGACCGGTAAAGAGTTTTTCCCGAAGTTGATTTCGGGCGCATTTTCTTCTGGCCTCCATGAAGCCTTTATTTTCGCCTTATCGGCATGTTTGATCGCTGCGGTTGTTTCGTCTGCTAGAGGTAGGCAGGTCTCGAGTGCCGTAGAGTCGGTACATGAAGTCACAATGGGGGCCTCGCCCTCCTTCGCTATCCATGGCGATGGTGGCCTGGGAATAGGTGAGGTACTCAACCCAGAGCCAGGGGCGAACAGATGATTTGGTGGTGCTTGAATTCGTGCGAGGTTGACCCGAGGGAGGTCAATACTTCTCGGTGTAGAAAGCCTCGAACGGTGGGTCGACTACCTAGCCAAGTGCGGATGATTTCGGTGTCTATGGCTGGGCAGAATGGTGCGATCTGCACCAAGGGATCTTTTGAGGCCTTGGAGCCAAAAGCGACGAGCGCCGATGTGAAAATAGTTTATTTGAACCATGAACACGCTAAATCGATCTGCTCGCGCGCGACAGATAGTATCCCCACATTGAGGCTTGACTCTACCAGAAGGAACATGGGGACATTTAGCTTTTACCCGGACCCTACATTGAGAGTGGGTATCTGACAATGGGAGTTTTAGAGGGCTCAACGGCTAATGGGGAGGGGACGGTGTCCGAAGAGACCGTCCGGAGTGCAAAAGGCCGTATGGGGTCGTTCTCCTTTGAGGGTGAGAGCGCCGAGGGCTTACTTCGGATTGGTGAGGTAACCAAGTCCACCGGGTTGACCGCTAGGACTTTGAGATATTGGGAGGAGATCGGGCTCATTTCTCCGATCGACCACATTGAAAATAGGGAAAGAAGGTATTCAGGCAAGGTCCTAGAACGAATTGACGTTATTAGGAGGCTCCAGGAGGTCTTGGGCCTCTCTCTCGCTGAGGTGAAAGCGGTTTTAGAACAGGAAGATCGGCTTTTGGAAGTTGTATCGCGATATCGAAAGGACCTCGACAGCGGAACTCGGTTGGTGATGCTGACCGAAGCAAAAAGAGCTAACGATGAGATCGTCAAGCGGCTTGACGACCGGCTGTCGGAGATTGGAAGATTTCGTATGGAAAGGGTAGAACGTGGACAGCGTATCGATTCAGCAATTGAGCAGATCTTGCGAGAGGCTAACGACTAGTGCCCCAATTCGAAATTAGAGTTGTTTCCCATTAGGCCAACCCGCTTTGCCTGATGGTGTGACGCCACCGAATTATTTCTAAGGTGTTTGACAGTTTTAACTCGACCTTGCATTACTCGGCGCAACCTACTCGGATTTGACGCTATACCCAAGTCTCACACATCCCCACTTTTTTCCCACTATATAAAGCGGCGCTGAAACGTCCTTTATCAACGAGTAATGACCCCCTCCAAGGTCCCTTCGATAAATTTGAATGACAAATTGGGCTCGTGATTCAGCGGCTTTTTTGGCAACCTTGTCGGAGTAGATCCGTCGGTGACGGGAGTGCTCATTGTTCCATACCGGATCTGGACCCTGTGGTTGTGAAGACTTTTTGTTGTGGATCGGTAGGTAGCCGTCGTTGTCATGGATGACCAAATAGTCGACAGCAGAGTCCTTGAGCGGCGAATCGATAATTTCTGGGAGGATCTCCTCGGAGATGTAGGTGAACTTTGATAAATACTGCTTCGGGTTGGTTCCCGGAACTTCGAGGTAGTTTGTGTCAAAGAGTTCAAACTCCTTCACCCTTCCGTCCCGCAATGCCACCTCGTAGGCCCTTGACACCTCGGATACCTTGGCTTGGAGGATGTCGACCATCTCTTTGTCCTGTGTGATGGCTCCCGATTCGACAACTTGTCCAAGTAGCCATTCAGAGACCTTTACAAGGTTCTCGACCCCGCCAGCGGTGTTTTTCAGTCGATCGCAGATTGATCTAAAGCCGTTACTTAACCCAACATAGCCAGTCTCCGCTACCTCGCTGAGTTCGTTTGCGGAGATAATGAAGCCGTTCACGTGTCTGATCCTTTTAGCGAGTTCTTCGAGCTGCCCATTTACCTGGGCGACAGCCGAAGTGATCCTCCCCGAAGATCGAAGGGTCTGAGCGGCGCTCTCTTTTGCGCCAATCGCCGATTCCCTCATCTCCTCGATACTCTTTGCTAGGGGAAGTAGGGTCTGCTTAATTTTGTTTGCTGCTTTTATGGTCTCGTCGGATAGGTCACGTACAGCATCGGCAATTACAGCAAATGACCTTCCATGGTTACCAACTCGTGCCGCCTCCACTCTGGCATTCAAGGCCAGGACGTGCGTCTGTTGGGCTATCGAGTCGATGCTGCTAGCGAAGCTGGAGACCCGAGAGATCGCTGTATTTAGTTCATCAAGTTCTTCCTCGGCCGACTCGATCCAGGTGACCAGTGCCAATACATCATCTCGAGATGCGTCTGACGCTTTGGTCGCCGCCCTCATTTGCTCTTCAACTTTGAGTGTCGCCTCAACGAGGGCTTGGGCGTCAGAATAGAGCAGTCTGTTCGATTCCGCTGCTTGAGCCGTGTTCCCTTCGAGTTCTTCAAATAGGCTTAACTGCAAGGTCGAGGTAGAAGTTATCGAGGTAACCTCGGCTGCAACCTCGGCTAGTCTTAGTCCGAGTTCACTTGACGCCTTTGCGATCTTGTCGACGACGCCATCGAAGTCGATGTTGTGCTTTGTTGCTCCGCCGGCATCTGGCTCGTTCCTCAATTGTGAAGTGTTCGATTTTGGCACTTCGGCACTTGAGGCTATTCCTATCCTGATGGCACCCCAATGCTCTCCGCGGATGAATATTGGCGCCGATAGATCTTTCATCGATATTGGTCGATCGGAGTGTTTTGTTGTTCTCCTGAAAGTTTGAATACAAAATGGCCTAGTGCTCCGAAGGGCCCCGTCAGCAATACGGTCCTCATCTTGGCCAAGGTCTGCACCGTCGGTTCCACCCGTCGGTTCCTTGGAACCCTCCGCGGCGTAATGTCGGCGGCTCGTGCCTTGCGGTCGGGATAACGATCCTTTATCGGTGACGATAATGTAACTTATCGACTGATACTGGAGTAGAAGTCCTTGTATTTTACTAAAGACCGAATTGCCGTTCTTGGTTTCACCGAGGAGTGATTCGGGGCGAATCGGGAAGCCTGACCCTAATATGCTGCGATCGAAGAGATCCTCTTTTGAAATGGTGCCGTCGTCGATGAGGGATTCAATTTCGTTTGATATCCTATCAGCCAATGAGATAGCTAGCATTGAGATCTCTTGATCGAATGAGTTTGAGCCAGAGATCGCCGCTTCTATCAACAGCCATTCCGCTAGCGAGACTAACTCTGAAAGCTCATGGGTGCATTTCTGGAGCCCATTCCTTGAGTCGGAAAACCCATCCCTGAGGGAGTCGAAAGCGACTTCGCGCATCGACGAGAGCCTGCTGGAGTTTTGTACAAAACTATCAATACCGGCAATACGTTCTGACAACTCGTCAACCTGTTGCTGGGTCGTCTCGATATATGCAAGAATGCGGCTCGAGGAGCCTTCGGCTCGGGTTGCCCTCTGCTTGGCAAGGACGGACGATCTACCAATTGCGCTAACGGCTTGAATCAGGGGTTCAGTTGTTTCTGATATCGAGTGTGCGGCACTTATGGTTTTATCTGAAAGGCTCCTGACCGATTGGGCTATTACCTCGAAGCCATCACCTGCTACGCCACTCCTTGCGGCTTCAATCCTGGCATTTAGCGCCAATATATGAGTCTGCTGTGCGATCGAATCGATACTTTGCGCAATGGCATTAATGGAGCTGATTGTCCCCTTTAGCGTATTGAGCCTGCTGTCGGCGACGGTGACCCACTCAGAAAGATTGGCGATCTCTTGGCAAGTTATCGAGGCGGATTCTTTGGAAAGGGTCATCTCATTGGCCACTAGTTCGGTCACACCCATGAGGGCTTCGGTGTCGCTTGAAAGGTCCTTGGCGCGAAGAGACAGGTCGGAAGTTGTTTGTGCCAGATCATCGAAGAGTACTGTCTGGTTATTCGTGGTAACTAATATTTCGTTTAATTCATTGCCGAGGTCAACTAGGTCGAGGGCGATTTCGCCTCCGGCCTCAGAAATCACGCTAATTACCCCGGTTGTTTTTCGCTCTTCAAGCACCGTGTCCTGCATTATTTGGCATCCGTCAGCGAGAAACCCACATAAAGCACTAGCCTTTGGATTTTCGACTTCCGCTTCGGGCTCGCCAGCGCTAAGGTTTTCAAGTGTTGCCATCTGAGTCATTTCCAGTTTCCGATCTAAAAAGCCAATTCGCATAGCCGGAATCCCACAATTGTGCGATGGTTAAGGTCTCGACGGCGGATAACGAGTGATTCAATGGCTCTCGTAATAAGGGTAATTGGTCCCGAAGCTTGCGGGAAGTTCTCTCGATTTCAAACGCTCGATCAAGACCCACTAATCGACAGAGATTAGGATTATTAAACACGAAATCAAGTAATAATTCTCGGGGTGTCACCCGGCTAGCTGGCAGATTTTCGTTTCTCCAAAAACTCCAGTGAAAAATTGAATGCGTTAAGGAGAGATAATCGAACTCAACATACGTTGAAGGACCACTGTGGTGCGCTATTAATTTGTCACGCCACAGACCATGCCCGAATTTAGCGACCTCCTCGTACTACTCAATGAGCGACGACTATGAGGTTTTAGGGATATTGGTTTTAGGGATATTGGTTTTAGGGATA
>JABEUO010000020.1 GCA_013044415.1 Acidimicrobiaceae bacterium | reverse complement strand
CCGACCCTGAGGGTTGTTGCCGATCAATCCCTCCCGACCTGGGATGTTTCGAAAGAGTTTCCCCGGTTGCTCGGTCCGATTCGCTCAAAAACCCAGGCTCAAATCTGTATCGCTGGCCTAAGTTTCGCCGGAACCAACCTCGGCACCCGTACAAAAACGTCATTCAGTATTTCCAGCCTTTTTGAGAAACGGACTCTCGAAGAGCTACATCTCAAAACGGTGAGCGAAATTAAAAGACTGGCAAGCGGCAAAAGGTTTGAAGAGGCGGAGTCCCGACGCCAGGCGGCGATGACCCTTTACTCGCTCGCCATTCGACAGATCGAGTTGGGTTGGTTGATCTCATCTGTTTCCGGCTTTGAGATAGGTAACAGTATCGTCGAGAATGGAGTCCTCAAGAGTCTTGCACCAACCTGGGCAACGACGGACAATGTGCTTTTCGACTTATCCCGAGACGATACGTCCAGTGGGCTGACGAGGCAGCGGCTCGATGAAATGTGCATACTACTATGCCATCTAAGGCCGAAAGTGGCGGCCTGGACCGAAACGACTGGTCGTCTACCCGAGAATCTACGGCTCCTGAGTGAATTCGTCGCTTTTTTGACTCCTCGGGGCCGGGACGATGTCTATCGGTGAGTCCACCTAAGCTTGTTAGGCGCTCGACTCAAGCAGAGATAGTTCGTGCAACACCGTCGCTACCAGGTGGATCTCATTGGACATTAGACAATTACGTAGCTCTAGTCTGAAGCGCCGTTAAAAGTAACCTCGAGTACCGATTGGCTTACAAAGGTTGCACAACTAGATTTCTTTTATGGAACTTTCAGACTCTCCCCAAATCGATTTTGAATTCCCTGGCTGGCCAGAGACTATTTTTACCCTCACAAAAAGGGAGAATCTCAGCTATGGTTGGGCTCATTCAGCGATGTTCGAAATACTTTCCGCAAGGGCCAATGAGATGGAGATGTCTGCCTTCCTAGCTGCGCTGAGGACCAAGGGGGAGACGATCGAAGAGATGTCGGCATTTGCCGATTCGATGCTCAGTTTTGCCACCAAGGTCGACTTCGACGGTGAGGTGGTCGATACTTGCGGGACCGGAGGGGACAAAAAGGGAACGATCAACGTCTCGACTGCCGCCGCCTTGATCCTCGCCGGCGCTGGTGTAACCGTATGCAAACATGGTGGCAGGGCTTCTTCGTCACTTAGCGGATCGGCGGATGTCCTTGAATACTTAGGAGTGGTCATCGACCTAGGGCCTTCTGGAGTTGCGAAATGCATGGAAGAAGCTAGGATCGGCTTCTGCTTTGCCCCAACCTTCCACCCGGCTATGGCCAATGTCGCTAGTGTTCGCAGAGGATTAAAGATACCAACGGTCTTCAACTTTCTAGGTCCACTAGTAAATCCAGCCCTAGCAAAACGGCAGTTAGTGGGGGTATCAGACCCCCAAATTGCCGAGTCCATGATGGGAGTGCTCCAGCGAATAGGTTCCCACTCTGCAATGGTTGTGTACGGTAGCGACGGCCTCGACGAGGTAACTACTACCGGAAATAGCCATATCATCCAACTGACCAGGGATGATATGGGTGAGGCGTCCATTGAAAGATACGAATTCGACCCCTCCTCAGTAGGTATTTCCAGGGCCAAACTGGAAGACCTCAAGGGAGGAGACGCTGGATACAACGCAAAAGCCCTCATTGAAATTCTCGATGGCGTCCAAGGTGCCCGCACGGACATCGCTGTTCTCAATGCCGCCTGCGCCCTGGTAGTAGCCGGTGACGCAAAAAACATCGAAGACGGCATCGACGTAGCGGAAAAATCGATATCAACCGGAAATGCCGGAAGAGCATTGGAACAACTAATTGAGACGTCTAAAAAAATGGCAAATCCGACGCTTAGCCGTTGAGGTAGTATGTCGTGCGGATACTCCCAAGACTTATCAATCTCCTCTGCACTAGGATCAACTTTTCCCTTTGCAATTCTGCGCACAGCTTATTGACGGGCGACTAGTTCTTCGGGAAGTTCGAATTCCATACTCCACCACCCAATTAGAAATGTTCCAAAGTCAACTAGTAAACGGAACTTCTATCTGAATAGCCCCGGGAAACACTGTTACTAGCCGAACTTTGGAAAATGATACTACGTCGATGAGTTGGAATTCGGCATAAGGGCCTTGAATTCAGTCTTTCCAGTCCTCAAGGATCGAATTCCGAAAATCTTTACCAAGTTTGGTCGAGTGCCGATAATCAGGATGATCTACTTTCAAATAGACATCGCCACTTTTGAACTTATCCGCCTGCGCTTGGGTCAAATCAAAGGTTACGTAATGGACGGTTGAGGTTATGTCAGAGCGCGTCAACTGGGACTCGTGGTCCGCCTCTGGCAACGCGAATAGAACCTCGCCATCGCTGAGGACAAGGGCAATGCTCTTCTCGATCCCAACGAGCAGGGGAAGCCAGTGCATCAACTCCTCTTTTGTGACGAGTTCAATGAACACGGTTGCCACCATCTGATTCTTCTTTGGCACAAGTGGCTCGTAGGTACTTAGTTCTTGAGATATCGCTTCATCTGAGATCATCTTCTCGGCTCGGGCCATCTCTTGGATTTGAAACCTGATGGTATCCTTCGATTCGAAAAGGGCCGTCATTATCGGACCTAAGCTCACGCGTCGGGTCTTTTTATGGTCGATAATCTCACGCCGAAACTGCTCGCGAATACGCTCATACTCCCTGAGATCCATAATCTCATCAAGGTGTAACGTCGCCATATAAATCACTCCCTCTTGAGCCCATAGGCTCGTGCAAGAATCTCAATCGGATGAAGGACCTTTTCGTCAGTCTCCTCCGTAATGGCGGTGTTCGCCAAGAGGCACTCTCCCGCCAGCATTTCGTACTTGGTCTTTTGAATTCGTGAAGCCAGCTGCCCCGCTAGCTTCTTAGAAGCCTCATAGTTCTCGGACCGATAACCCCAGGTCCCATCGATGCCCGAACACTTAGACACCACGTTCACCTTGGCTCCAGTCAACTTAATCAAATCTCGGCCCTTCAAGCCGACATTCTGCGCCTGTAGGTGACACGCAGCATGGTAGGTAACTTCACCGACGAGGTCTCCTTCGAAATCCAATTCGATCCCTCCCCCACCCTTATGCATCTTGATGAGAAACTCTGAAGCGTCAAAGGTATGTGCTGAAACCTCTTTCGAGTTCTGAGTTGCCAGGTACTGTGGGTAGTCCTTTTTGATCACGTAGGCGCAGGTTGGTTGCGAAACGACTATGTCCTTCCCCATCTTGACCTCTTTGATAAGGGCGTCGACGTTCTTTCGTGCCTGAGCCTTAAATTGCTCTACGTTGCCTTGATGAAGCCAAGGCGCTCCACAGCACTTTACTCCCTCTGGCAAGGAACATTCGACGTGGTTATGTTCGTACACCCCGACCAGGTCCTTCCCAACCCCAGGGTCCATATATTCGATGAAACAGGTAGGAAAAACCGACACTTTTGCCTTACGCTCCTTGATAAAGGGCCTGAGTCGATTCTTGAACCACGTGGTAAACCTGACTTTGGCGTAGGGCGGCAAGAGCCGATGCTGTGAAATCCCCACGGTCTTTTCCATTGCCTTACGGGCCGCAGATTCTCTGTTGCCAATGGCCTTATTTGCTAAATTGGAAAACGTCACGGAGAGGCCACCCACCAAGTCGGTCCTAGCTAAAGCTTGGTCGGTAAGCTTCTGCTTGACTGATAGTTCTCCCTGGTGAACTTTGATCGCCTTTGCCCTCAACATCAATCGAGGAAAGTCCAACTCCCACTCGTGCGGTGGTACGTAGGGGCACTTCACATAGCACATTTTGCATCCGAAGCACTCATCCACCACCTTGTCTTGCTCTTGTTTCGAAAGACCTGCAACGTCGCCGTCTTTAGCGTCAATTGCATCAAACAGGCTCGGGAAGGAGGGACATAAGCCAACACAGACCCGACATCCGTGACAAATGTCATAGACCCTGGTCAGCTCCTGACGAAAATCGGCTTCGTCGAAGTAGCTTGGGTGGGAGGGGTCGTAGGTGGTAGTCATCATTCTCCATTCGATGGTCATATCCCTCGGGGCAACACTCTTCAGCCACCTCCGCGCCGACCAATGCGGATCGACTAATTGCAAGCTCTTTAACAAAAAAGTGGCTCATGCTCTGGCTTAGCACAAAATTTGGGGGTCGGCGCAATGAGTCACCAACCCCCGCAAGAATAAAAACTTATAATGCCTCTAGCCCTTGTGCAAAACGCCCAGCGTGGCTCTTCTCTGCACGGGCCAAGGTCTCAAACCACTCGGAAACCTCTTCAAATCCTTCCTCCCTCGCAGTCTTTGCAAAACCCGGATACATCTCGGTATATTCGTATGTTTCGCCGGCAATCGCAGACTTGAGGTTCTCCTCCGTCGGTCCAACGGGCTCGCCGGTGACGGGATCACCTACTTCGGCCAAAAAGTCAAAGTGCCCAAAGGCATGGCCAGTCTCACCCTCTGCTACCGAGCGAAAAAGCGCCGCTGTATCTGGATAGCCTTCGATATCGGCCTTCTGGGCAAAGTAAAGATAACGCCTGTTGGCCTGTGACTCGCCGGCGAAGGCCTCCTTTAGGTTTTCCTGGGTCTTAGAACCCTTAAGTTCCGCCATGTCTGTTTCTCCTTGTTGTTTGTTCTGATCTATCTGTTCTGATCTATCTGTTCTGATCTATCTGTTTTGATATATTTCCTGCAGGTGGACAGTTTGATTTACATTCTGGTGGACCACCTAGGCCACCAGAGCGCGCCGATACGACTGTGTCTGGCGAGTCTCTATGGATTCCGCTCAGTCTGACGGCACTTTTTGCCTTGAACCGACCTCCTGTTGGTTTGCGCTATCAAGGTCGATCTTCTGGCATACCTCGCATACACCCCTTAGAATTACCTCGGCCCGGGTGACAAGAAATACTACGTCGCTACGCCCGTTAAAAACTCGTTCTAACGGTCCTAAGTCAATGTCGGCAACCGACCCACACACCTCACAAACTAGGTGCTGGTGGTCGTGATTAACATTTGGATCAAATCGCATCGAACCGCCACCAAGTTCTAAAAGCGTGACCATGCCCAATTGTCCAAGCTCGTTTAAGGTCTGATATACGGTCTTAAGTGATACCGTAGGCATATCTTGCTGAACCATCCGAAAGATGTTCTCGGCTGTAGGGTGCTCCGTATTTTCGGCGAGGAGATCGAATATCCTCTGTCGCTGCGGGGTAACTTTTTTACCCTCGGCCCTAAAACGAGTCTCCATCTCCAGAGCGGCAACTTTCCGATCCTGTTTCACGAAGAATTCCCTTTATTCACACTAGTTAGCAACTAACAATCATTTACGAATATTCCGAACCTGGAATCATTCGTCTACAATCCGCAATATCGAACAACTAGCTCGACCATCACAAACTCGTCCGCAAAAAATAGCCTTAGATCCCTGCGAAATAGCCCTATTGTCCAACTATGCCCTAGTGTGGTATCACAACAGTTTGGACCTATAAAGGGCATCCACCATCGTCCAGGAATAACAAGAGGTTTCATGAATAGTTCGCTCAAAGATTACGACGTACTAGTCGTAGGAGGAGGTGCTACGGGATCAGGCGTTCTTTTGGATGCGGCATCGCGTGGCCTCAAAGTGGCGTTGGTGGAGTCTGACGATATAGGTTCCAAGACGTCATCCGCGTCTTCTAAATTAATCCATGGTGGCCTTCGCTATCTCGAACGCGGCGAGGTTCGACTCGTCGCCGAGAGCCTACGAGAGAGAGCAATCCTGCAAAAGACGGCGTCCCACTTGGTGAAACCCTTGGGATTTGTGATACCTGTACACTCCCGAAGCAGGTTGAAGGGGGTTTCAAAACTATTCGGCCTCTCCGCAACACTCTGGGGTTACGACCTCGCCGGATCCATAAGGTCCTCTAAGGCGCATAGGAGACTCGGCGTCGATGAAACCCTCAAACTCCTTCCGACCCTCCAAAGAGAGGACTTAGTCGGTTCCCTTCTATATCATGACGCTTTTGCTGACGACTCACGCCTTTGCCTCAATGTCTGCATTACCGCCCAGAAACATTTTGGTGCGGATATCTTCACTCATACTAGAGTTGAAGGTTTTACCAGCCCCGGAGCTTCAGGGTATGCGGAAGTAAACTGCCTACCCGATACGTCCGTCGGAGATGGACAACCCTTCACGTTGCGTTCGAGGGTGGTCGTTCTTGCCGGCGGACTGGCTAACGGGGCTTTATCCGAATTGGCGAGATCCAACTCCGGAGTAGGTATAGTACCGGCGAAAGGGGTTCACCTCGCGGTACACGGATCAAAACTTCCACTCAACTCGGCCGGTGCGATAGAAGTTGGAGACGGACGGCGAATATTCGTCGTTCCATGGGGCGAGTACTCATACTTCGGCACAACCGACACCCCATTTAATGGCCCAGTTTCTGCACCCGATATCGACAATTCCGACGTCGAATACCTCCTGTCAGCGATAAATGCTCGCTTCTCGACCAAGGTCTCAAAAGCCGACATTACCGGGGGTTGGTCTGGTTTAAGGCCACTATTGAAGCCGGATATCGATGCTTCTGACACCACGGAGCTTTCGAGAAAGTATGAGATCCTCACTCCGACCCCTTGGGCGATAGTTGTCGCTGGTGGCAAGCTAACCACCTATCGAGCGATGGCTCAATCGGCGGTTGATCTTGTGTGTGAAAAGCTGGACCACCAGCGAAATTCAATGACATCAAGGATCAACTTGGTCGGCTCCTATCCGGTATCAGACCGTGCCCAACTGACGGCTAGGGTCAGATCACACCTCCCCAGCCAACTCGGTTCCGAAACGCTAAATTCAGTCACCACTCACCTCATAGAGCGTTATGGAGCTCAGGCAGTATCGGTAATCAAGACGATGGGGCAAGACCCCTCGTCTTATCAGGCCCTAGCAGGCGGAGATCTAGTCGGAGAGTTCGAATACCAGATAAAACACGAACTGGCCTCTTCGGTCAGCGATCTACTAATGAGAAGGTCACGGATCGCGATACTCGACCATTCCAAAGCAGAGTTAGAACTCGAGGCAGCCTCCGACGCAATTGCTAGATATAAGGAACTTAATACCTCTCAAATCGAGGCACAAAAGACGCAGTTCTTGTCTTCCATTGCCCGGCTTAGAGTTGGAAACGGCTAACAGAGCCGACGCCGCTAGCACGACCTAAAAAGATCCAAGTCAAACTTCAGAAAGGTAACCTCCGATGACAGTGCTGGTAATCGACATCGGATCCTCTTCCATTAGGGCCTCCGAAGTCTCGCTCGTCGACTTGATGCCCAGATTTATCGCCCAGGTCCCCACTAAGCAATTGAGTCCCGCTCCGGGAATAGTGGAAATCGATACCGTTGGACTGAAGAGGGCAATTTTAGAGGTCGCCGAAGCCGCAATAGCCGACGCCGGAAGTCGTCTCGAATCCATTGCAATTGCGTCGCAACGAGCGAGCGCGATACTTTGGGACAAGGCTTCGAATAAGTGTTGGCCGACCGGAATCTCATGGCAGGACCTCCGCACCGCTTCCACCTGTCTTATGTGGCGCTCCCAGGGGTTGGAGCTTGCACCTAATGAGACCGCCACCAAGTACGTGGAATTACTGAGGACAACCGAGGGGCAAATCGCCCAGCCGGCCCTAGGGACAATTGATAGCTTTGCGGTTAGTGTACTAACTAAAGGCGAACTTCACATATCGGACATTACTAATGCCGCGACCACCGGTCTGATCTCATACGATGGCGGCGGCTACGACTTACAGCGCATCGACAAGCTCGGAATTGACCACTCTTTCCTTCCCAAACTCGTGGAACCAAAAGGTACTATGGGTGTCGCGACTGCGCTTTCGAGACCCCTGCCGATCACCGCTTTAATCGGAGATCAGCAGGCATCGATGATCGGTCAGGGTTGCGTGACACCGGGATCTGCGAAATTGACCCTCGGGACCGGTGCGATGCTTGATCTATACGTCGGAGAAAAGCGGCCAGGCTTCGAACGCAAGGGAGAATTCGGGTGCTTTCCAATTGCGATAGACCGTAATGATTCCGTACTCACCTGGGGCATCGAGGCAATCGGCCTGTCCGCCGGTTCCTGTATCGAATGGATGGCGAGTTCCTTTGGCCTAGCCAACAGCGTAGAAGCCTCCGAAGCTATGTCGCTGAGGGCTAACCCAAATGATCAGAGTATCTTCGTACCTTCATTAGCGGGTCAAGGCCCTCCAAAATGGGACTTTGGTGCCAGGGGGGCCTTCTTTGGCATGGGTCGTGGAACCGGAGCCAACGAACTATTCCAGGCGGCATTTCGAGGCATTGCTCATATGTCCATGGATCTGTTGGAATCCGCAGAAGCCGATGGAAACCTAGAGATTCAACGACTGATGGTCGACGGGAAAATGACCACCAATTCTGAAATGGTTAAACATTTAGCGGCCGCAACGGGACTTCCAATACTTCTGTCAAAGTCCGTAGAGGCTACAACGCTCGGAGCAGGACTGCTAGGACTGATCGGCATGGGTGAACTAGCTGGCCTCGATGAAGTTGCATCCCTTGACCTACCGGCGACGGCAATTGAGGTTTCAGAGCCTCGCGGAAGTCAAAAACAGCTCCAATCGAGACAAGCCTGGCGGGCGGCGAGGGATGAGACTATGGGTGAAATACCAGCACTCTCTATGGTCAGCTTCTAGTAGAGCGTTGAAAATTTGGCCTGCTTGACGAGTATTTTGTTCTTTTCATGTGCGCCATATAGGTGCTAAAAAGCTGGGCACGGGTCTAAGTCACTCCCAAAGAAGTCTGCATGAGATATTGGAGGGATACTTAGCTCGACTTTCGAACTCTCCAACCACAATCACCGCCACAATTCTCGCCGCCACAATAGCTGTCATTTTCTCCCTTCGAAATAGAAGAGTTTTCAACCAGGGCCTGTTTGACAAGCTCCCGAAGCTAGAGCAACGCTGGCGAAACTCATCGCTTTGATGAAAAGGAGTGGCGATAGGTCAAAAATTCAGTTCCTGTCCCTTGAGAATTACACCAACCCGCTGAACGTATGGGTTGGGAGATTTCAGATCCAAAAGCCACCCCTCGGTTACGGTGGGCCATTGAAGCCATGTCAAATGCCCATTGGAGTACGAATCCCTTCTCCAACTGATGTGTAAGGCAATCTGCCATCCAGGAGCACAACTTGGCTTAATTTGCCAAGGTCGTCCGACCAGCCGAAGGAAGAAGCGAAATTAGCGCAAGTGGAGGAGGAACGCCGCCAGGCCCGAACCATCCTCTACTACATCGAGGGGCGACACAGAAAAATACTCAAGGAACGGCCCGCACTCTAAGGTGGAATGCCGGTGGGCCAACCAGCGATTATCAGAATCGACGATCGTATTACCACTGAAGAGCGTATTACCACTGACGAGGTCGCCACCGGGACGGTTAGGACTTGCTCGCATATTTGTCCGCCACGGAAAGGCCCGATTGAGGGATCCCAAGCTTCGCTAATTGCGGCTAGCGGTCATCGGCTGAATAGGCTGTGTTCGAGAATTGGAATTACATAGCTCTAACAGAACTACTTTGAACGGCGGAGAAGACTTAATTTGGCAAACTGGAAATCCGAGGCGAGGGCACCAATAGTTGGAATAATTGGTGGTGGCCAGCTTGCCCGCATGATGTTTCAAGCAGGGCTATCTCTAGGAATAGACGTTCATATTTTGCGATCTGAAAGTGACGAATCACTAAATAAGGTTGCCAAGGAGATTACCGTAGCAAGTCAGTTCGACCCTACGACGCTATACCACTTCGCGCGAAAGTGCGACGTAGTAACCTTCGATCATGAACTTATACCAGCTCAATTAGTTCAGGAGCTCTCGGACCGAAACTGCACTATCTATCCCTCGGCGGACACCTTGGCGCTCGCTGCAGACAAGGCAAAGCAGAGAAAAGCCCTCCAGGCGGCTGGTATCCCAGTCCCCAAATTTGCCGTGGTTGAGACGGCTGCTGAGCTTGAAGCGATCTCTACTGCGTTTGAATTTCCGCTAGTTCTGAAGGCGGCGCGAGGTGGCTACGACGGGCGTGGAGTACATAAATTCAGCAACTTAGAGCAAGCAATGCACTTTATGAGTACCGCCAAGTCGCCAGTTCCTTACGTAGTTGAATCCGAACTCGCGATTGATGCAGAACTTGCAGTTTTAGTAGTTACGGGACAGCAACCGACCGATCGACTGACATACTCTCCAATCCAAACTAGGCAATTCAATGGAATCTGTGTAGAGGCTTTTTGGCCGACGGAGTTGGACCCAGAGGTAGAAGACGAGGCGGTTGAGCTAGCCATGGCGGTTGCGGACGCAGTTGGGTCGGTAGGAGTCCTTGCCGTCGAGCTCTTCTTGGTGGATGGAAAATTACTGGTCAACGAACTCGCTCCGAGGGTGCACAATAGCGGACACCTAACGATCGAGGGGTCAGTTACTTCACAGTTTGAGAACCACCTTAGGGCGATTACTGGCCTTCCCCTGGGATCGACAGAGATGGTCTCGCCCATCGCCATGGTCAATTTAATTCCCGCCGACTCTACCACCAAGGGCGGAATCAACCTCGAGGGTGCACTATTAGTGCCGGAGGCGAAGATACACGACTACTCGAAAACTCCCCGCGCGAATAGAAAGATTGGCCATATTTCAGTACTAGCTGAGGATCCCCAAAGCGCGTTGAAAAGGGCATGGGAAGCGGCTCGAGCTTCACTTGGAGGCATGGTACTTGGTGACCCCGAAGAGGCTAGTGTAGAACCCGATGCCTGACACCGACCCAAACCCACTAACGCATTCAAAAGCGGAGATTGCAATCGTGATGGGCTCGGATTCCGATCTAAGAGTGATGGGGGCCGCTGTGGAGGTGTTGAAGGAGTTCCGCGTCGACTTCCACGTCCAGGTGCTCTCAGCCCACAGGACTCCTTTTGACATGCTCACATTTGCCGACCGAGCACGCGAAAATGGATTTAAGGTGATAATTGCAGGTGCAGGCGGGGCTGCGCACCTTCCAGGCATGGTCGCCTCAGCCACTAGCCTCCCAGTAATAGGAGTGCCGATAAAACTTGCCGCCTTGGAAGGGATTGACTCCCTGCTGTCCATCGTTCAGATGCCATCGGGAGTACCTGTCGCGACAGTAGGGGTCGACAACTCTAAGAATGCCGCACTGCTAGCATTACGAATTCTTTCAATCGGCGACTCCGAATTGACCACAAAACTGGATAGCTACCGAGACTCCCTCGCCGATGCGTCGAGGTTAAAAAAGGTTCAGTTCTAGTCCAGTCCGGGTCAAATTCGAATAGAGTCGCACCGCTAACCTAGGGTATATCCGCCATCGACAACCATCGAGTCGCCAGTGTGGTGAATGTTGGTAGGGTCGGCCAAATACGCAGCGATCTGTTGAAAGTCCTCCGGCCTACCCCACCTCTTGGCGGGAAATCGTTCTGTGGTTGAACTTAGAAACTTTTGGTTCCCCATGAGCGGTGCAGTCATCTCAGTTTCAACCCATCCGGGAAGGATAGCGTTCACCCTAATCCGTTGGGGGGCCAGTTCGACAGCTAAAGCCCTAACCACGGCGAGCATTGCTGTCTTGGACGCTGCATAGGGTATTATTCCAGCCGCTCCCAGGATCGCCGACACAGAGGAGACCGCAACCAGTGAACCCCCCTCACCTTGCGAAATCATTATCTTGGCAGCCTCCCTGAGACACAACACGGCACCGAGCAAATTCACCTTGAGCACCTTGTCCCACTCTTCAACAGAAGTATCTACAAAGCTCGAGAGGCTGGCAGAGATCCCGGCGTTTGCGAATACCGAATCCACCCGACCGAATAGGTCCTTTGCCAATGCAAAGGCTTCAACTACCGAACCCTCCTTGGCCACGTCAACCTCAATCGCTTCGACTTCTCCGCCACCTACTTCAGCGAGGCGCCTTAGGGCGGAATCCAACTTATTGCGATTCCTCCCCATGATTATTACATTGGCTCCCGCCCGGGCCACGCCTTCGGCCAGGCCCAATCCAATTCCACCATTCCCCCCCGTAATTACTACCACTCGGCCCTTCAAGTCCTCCAAGATACCCCCGCTCAAGCTATTTCGCCTTTTGAGGCGCAAAACCACTACTCCCCTATGGGTAGACGATCTCTCGCTACAGATACTACTCCGAACTCATGGTGAACATTTGACAGTACCGCCATCGGAACATCCTCTTTGGGACAAAACGATCGATAGCAAATTGGGCTGAAAAGAAATTAGGCACCGCTAGAAGCGATGCCTAATTCATGGTGATAGGTTCTAATTCTGGGAAGAGTTGGTCTGCTAATTGTCACCTCCCGATGTCGATCCACCGTCCGATCCGCCGCTCGATGTTGTACTGGCAGAGCCTGAACCGATAGCAGTGGTAGTAGTCGAGCCACCGCCGTCAGTCGACTTTGAGGTGGTGCATCCCTGCGACGAGTCTGTCCCGGTCTGGGTGGTTAAACATGTTGTAGTGCCACTTCCCTCAGGGGTCTCGGTCTTAGGCGGTGAAGCCACCACCGGAGTGGGGAGACTTGTCGTATAGGTCGGTGCCACTGTCGTGGTCGGTGCCACTGT
>JABEUO010000120.1 GCA_013044415.1 Acidimicrobiaceae bacterium | reverse complement strand
TCCATGCTATACCCCCAGTCGTCCTATAATCGGGACCACCACAGACGATAATTTGGTAGAAACCCGAAGTCAACGACCCCGAAGAAACCGGTCGAATTTGTCTCTCTTCGCAGCGAGTTAATCTCACGTGTCGCCGAGTCGAATTAAATAACCCCCGCTCCGCAAAGAACCTAGACAACCAACTTTTCCAAGAAGCATGACCCGTGGTCTGGTTCTTTGATTCGATCGCCACAGTGGGTGAAACTAAGAAACTGGGTGAAACTAAGAAAGTGGGCTAGCCAGCTGCACCCCCGCTCAGCTTGGTGAAGAGCTTTTGCAGGTAGGAATCTATCGTGGGCCCGAAGTCGCGAGAATCGTTAAGTTGATAGAGCTTAAGAGTATTGCCGGTGTAGCGGTAGGCGAAGACCCGACCAGAGGCACTCGCTAAATCGAAGCGACTCGTAATAGCTGGGATCGTCGCTACCTGAGATCCCGAAGCGCCAAGTGGTGATACCAGGGCATAGGAGTTGTGGAGCTTAAGTGTCACGAACCAGTTGCCGTCTCCGTTCAGCCCGCACCCGATCAATTCGGAGGAGGGGTAACCATAGGCATAGGAATATTTATGTGCCACACCGCCGGAGATAATTACTTCGTCCAGTTGAGACGGTCGGTGCCGATCGAGGTAGCATGAGGCTACGACTTGGCCCGGCTCGGGTGAAGAGGTGAGGTCCAGGCTGTAGATGTCGAGTGGCGTCCAATTAGCCTGCGGCGACGTTATCGGTTGCCAAGCTCCATTCACCTCGTCGAAGGAGTAAAGAGCGGTGCCTCCCTTGGTATCAGCTAGCGCTACTAATCCGGAGGAGTCGCCGTAGATCGACTTTATGTTGAGCGACGAAGGGACCGTGACCGGTTGTTCTTTGCCTGAAAAACTCATCGACCCGAGCACCTCTTTGCCCCCTTGCTCCTCTAGGGCAAAGATTCGGTCACTCGACAGGGCAACGGCGTGGGTTACCTCGGCTAATCCAGCCCCAAGCTGGAGGGTCCTCCAACTCTTAGCTTGGTTGGTGGTAATAAAGACCGGGGAGTCGACCATCGAGACATAGGGGTAAAATACGGCCACCCCGACGCCGTTTCCATTGGCAGCCGACGCAAATCCTCCTCGGGAGGATATTCCCACCGGGGTGATATTCGAATAGGAGCCATTGCCAGGATCCAAAGATAGCAAGCTCCAATACGGTCCCGATTTCGCCTCGAACCACAAGTTAGACTGCGTCGCCTGTGATATCGAAGCGGATATCCCCGTTGCTGCGCCAGAGACCTCTGCAGGGTTTGGCGTTACCGGCTGATTGGTGCACCCGGCCGCTATTACTGCTAGTGTCGAGAGAAGGGAAATGCCAGCTATCAAGCTACTTCGGGATCTCAACTTCCGGTAGCGTGGAGGGTTCTTTTTCACTCGTTCACCATCTGCTTTAGGGTTTGATAGATCGCAGTGGAGTAACTCGCCGCATACTGGTCGTTCGCCGTGTTGAGCAGGATGTCTTTCGTATTTCCCTTCTTGTCGATGAAGAAGAGGAACTGGCTGTGGACTACCATGCCCTCCTTCGGTACGATGACCTGGATTCCGTAGTCTTTCCAGACCTTTTCTAACTCTGCGGTGCTTCCGGTCAAGTAGTACCAATTCGGATACCGGTTCAGCCCGTGTGAGGTGTCAAATGCTGTAACGTCTGCGGCGGAGTGAAAGATTGGGTTCGCAACGATGGCGACTAAGGCCACTTTTGACGAGCTTTTCCCGAGCATCGAATCACCAGATACCATCTCCTGCGCTATCAATGGGCAGGCGTCGTAGCACTCAGGATCCAAGAAGGTGAGAACCACGGGACGCCCCAAAAAAGAGGCCAGCGATACAGCCTTTCCGCTTGAGTCATAGAGGGTGAAACTCGGTGCAGGGTGCTTTGTAAGCAAGGGTTGAACTCCGCCGGAGTCTACCAAAGCCATAGATTGCGATGGGGCACCAGTAGCCGAGGCGACCAGGATCACCCCAGAAAGGAAGAACGCAGTGATCGTCAGCCACCCAATACCCCTAACCAGCGATCCGGCTGCTCCCTTTAGCGCACTCCATCGCTCGGTCGCTTCCACGAGGTAGCGGCTTCGAATCGCAGCCGGTTCGGCGGAGATGATGAGCGAAAATATCACCACAGCGAGTGGGAAGCCTGAGTTGAAGTCGGTCCCGGTCGGAGAGAATACCCCCATATCCTGCCCGATCCACCATCCAAAAAGCGCAGCTATGGTCCCCCAAAGCACAACGGGCTTAGACGTAGGTCTAATCGCTAAAGTTACCGCCGCACTTAGGGGGACGATGACCATTATCGCGTTTGCAATTACTGGAGAGTGGCTTGCGAAGCTGGAATAGAGCTTTACCGGCTCGGCGACCAACCACGGCTGAACCGACGACGCCATCTGGGTTAGGTAGGACGAGAGGCCACCTTTCTGCCAATACCCCTCAGACGGTAATGCTTGGAGAAGAGCGCCGATTGCTAGAAATGCGCTGACGAAGTAGGCGGTGGGTCGAACCTTAGCTACCCAGGATCTCGAAGAATCGGCGGATAACAAGAGGATAGCGACATACGCGTAGACGACTATCGCCGCAGGTGCACCGGTAGCAAAGGCAGCCCCGGAGTAGAATACGCCGCCTCCGTTACCGACGATGAAAACTATCAGGTCCCAGAGGAGAGATCCATAAAGCACGACCCGCCTCGAGATCGGACCGATGTCCGCCAATAGCGCAACACCAATCAGCAGCTGGATGATTCCCGAGACGATGTCCAACTTGACCGGATGGTTATTCCACAGGCTGAGAAACGGATTTGCGATGTCGTTGATCCAACTAGGTGCACCGAGCAGTGAAGGGTCGGCAACCTGAGTGACGAGCCCACCAGGCATCGATGGCCTGAGCTGCAACACTCCGTCGATGATCCAGATGACGCCGAATGCTACTCTGAGGAACTTGGTTCGAGAACCCTCGGAATGAGGGTCCCTGGTCATCCATCTCTTGTCGGCCAATCGGCTAGCCAGTCGGCGGCTCGGCTCGAAGCCGGTTAACCTGAGCGCAAGGTACAGCACCAATAGGATGCCGATCGAGCTCAGGGCTATCACCTCGAGCTGGCTGTTTAGCAGGCCCCCAAGAG
>JABEUO010000119.1 GCA_013044415.1 Acidimicrobiaceae bacterium | reverse complement strand
TTCATCATACCACACTTGAACGACTTATGCAATACCCTAGATAAAGAAAATCCCTGCTCAACACAGGGATTTTGGTTTAACTACCGGAGGTCTGAGCCTCGCACCCCCACCGCTTTAAGACCATGACGAATAACCCACGACCTGGGTAATGGGCCAAAAGGGTCTCTGCGTAGCAAACTACACATGGGATAGCCCACCCTTTTGGGATCGATCATCCTCTTCTAAGGTGAGGCGATCTCGCTGAGTTGCCATCTGACCAGTGGACATGGCTGAGCGGCGCCACCGTTTCTCGGCGAGAGGGCACCGTCCTTCAGGGCGGGGAGATTGTCAATTTGTCAAAGTGAGTTTTTACAATGTTTATACGATTTGACGACGGATTATCCCGCCCGAATCTCGTTGGCGCATAATTGGACTTATGTAATACGGCTTCGTTGCCGTAGTTATCTATGTCCCAAGGCATTTGTATCATCAGGCTGTCTAGTTCTCTACAGATTGGAGTGATCTTGGTTGAACTTCCCCGGCATTTGATGGAGCGTGGTGCTTGGCATGTCTTGTCCTACCCCGAGGTGAGGCAGGGATGCCCGCTATGTTCGGAGTTCCACGATGCGCTAATTCTAACTTCTCAACTAGGGTCGGCTTGTTGGTCGATGCAGGTTCTCGACTTGCCGGAGTTCTGTGAGCGGTCGAGACGGTCGGAATCGGCGAACAACTCGGTTGACTTCCTTGGAGGTGTTGTCTGTGACCTGGCGGGCTTTGCTGGGAACGAAGCTAACCAGGGGATCTTTCCTCTATCCCGCTTGCTTGGGGACGACCACAATCACTACGAGTTCTCACTTTGTGGAAGGAACCGTTTCGATCGGTCCTTGGTCTTTCTGCGTGCCAGGATGCAGGTCGATTCACATCAGGAATTCTTTGATTCGGTCGACGGTCGGGTAGTGCCGATAGTTTACGACGCCACGTGGCAAATTATGAAGGACTGGCTCATGATCCTTAAAGACGAAATCGATCGAAGTTCAGCCCACCTGGTTTTCTGCTGAAAAAGCTCAACTAACTCGGTTGATGGCGCAACTGTTTTTCCTGGCCGGGTGGATTTTTAGATAATTCCTGAAAAATATTTGGAACTTTCGCGAGTTGGATGTATCATCTTCTGAAGTTGTATAGACAGGATGAGAATGATAACGATTCAGCCAGGGAAACTAGATCTGGTGACCCTAAGAGAGGTCTATAGATCAGAAAGTGTCGAATATCAACTCGACCCGAGCGCTTATCGGCAAATCGATGACGGGTCGGAGACGGTGCGTGTCATCGCCGAAGGCGGTCAACCGGCGTATGGTATAAACACCGGCTTTGGAAGATTGGCACAGACCCATATTCCTAAGGACCAACTCGAACTGTTGCAGAAGAATCTGGTTTTGTCCCACGCCGTAGGGGTGGGCAAACCACTTGACGGCGGGATCGTCCGTCTGGTTATGTTGCTGAAAATTGCGAGCCTGGCAAGGGGCAGCTCCGGGGTGAGGCGAGAGGTAGTTGATGCTCTGATCCGCCTGGCAAATGCAGGAGTAATCCCCTATATCCCGGAGAAGGGTTCAGTCGGGGCATCGGGAGACTTGGCGCCACTCGCCCACATGTCCACTGTTCTATTGGGGATGGGTGAGGTTTTCTTAGCTGGTCGACGGATGAGTTCGTCGGAAGCGTTGGCGCAGATCGGAATGGAACCGTTGGTCCTGCGTGCCAAGGAGGGTCTGGCCCTTCTGAATGGGACCCAGGTGTCAACGGCGATAGCCCTTGCGGGAATTTTTAGGATTTATGATCTCCTACGTAGCGCCATAGTCTCAGGGGCACTCTGTGTCGACGCTGCAGCCGGCTCTACTGTTCCATTTGACCCGAGGATCCAAGAGCTCCGCGGCCACAAGGGCCAGATAGAGGTGGCGAGGGCTCTTCGGGGTCTGCTCGTTGGATCTGAGATCAATTCCTCGCACCAGGATTGCGAGAAGGTCCAGGATCCATACAGCCTCCGTTGCCAACCTCAGATCCTGGGTGCTTGTTTAGACCAGATCAACTATGCCGCCTCTGTGCTGCTGATCGAGGCTAACTCGGTTTCGGACAATCCGCTGGTCTTTCCTGAAACTAACGAGGTGCTTTCGGGTGGAAACTTCCACGCCGAACCGGTGGCCTTTGCCGCCGACGCCCTGGCGGTAGCGGGAGCGGAGGTCGGATCGCTTTCCGAGAGGCGCATCGCCCTATTAATGGATGCCGCCTTGTCGGGCCTTCCCCCATTTCTGGTTAGAGATGGCGGTGTCAATTCGGGATTTATGATTGCCCACGTTACCGCGGCGTCCTTGGCATCTGAGAATAAGACCTACGCTCACCCAGCGTCTGTCGATTCCCTGCCTACCTCGGCTAACCAGGAGGACCACGTTTCGATGGCGACTTTTGCGGCAAGAAAGCTTCATGATATTGCCGACAATGTCGCAGCTATCGTTTCGATCGAGCTATTGGCGGCGACGCAGGGTGTCGAATTGAGGGCGCCCTTCTCGACCAGTCCATCGCTGCAGCCGGTAGTCGACAGAATTAGATCCCTCGTCGCCCACTACGACATCGATCACTACCTCGCTCCAGATATTCAAAAGATAATGGACCTGGTTAACTCCGGAGCTGTTGCCGATTTTTGCCCACTTGGGGTTCTCGGTTGACCGGGTTTAGGTTACTAAGTCCGGGTGGTTTCGGCTTAGAGGTCGATTTAGTCCAGCCGGCTAGAGAATCCTCGTATTGCTATGAATACTAAACCCGAATATCAGCGGATCATCGACTTCATCGTTTCGAAAATAGAGTCCGGTGGGCTCAAAGCCGGTGACAAGATCCCTTCTGAGAACGAACTGGCGCAAGAGTTTGATGTAGCACGGATGACCGCAAATCGGGCGATCAAAGAACTTGTCCATAGGGGACTACTCCACAGGGTGAAGGGATCTGGGAGCTTCGTCTCTAATCAGCATTATGACCAGACCCTTGTGCAGATCTCTTCGATCAGTAACTTGGTCCGATTAAAAGGGGCTTCCTACAGCGCCACGGTAGTGGAACTGGACACACGGTATTGCGATTCCGTGTTAGCTGAGAACTTTGGATTACCAGAGGGGGCTCCGGTCTATTTTGCGGAAGTGGTCCACTTTGAAGACCACCTTCCCATACAGCTTGAAAGGCGGTGGGTGAATCCATCTTTGGCAGAGGGTTTTATGGAACAGGATTTTTCAATCAAAACGACGACCGAGTTTCTTATGGAGGTAGCCCCGCTCTCCAGGGTCGAGTACCGGATAACCGCAGTTTCTCCGGATCGAAAGATTCGGGCTGCTCTGGAACTCGAAGAGGCGGAGCCGGTTTTGAAATTAAGGCGAAAAACATGGTCTTTCAGTGCGGTAGTTACCGAGGTCGACCTTTTTCACCCAGGATCCCGCTTCTCGTTTAGCGGATTTAACGATTTTTCGAAAGGAGAAAATAATGGATTCCCCCGAGTCCGATAATCGTCACGTTTCACCTAGCAAGACCTTTACCAGGCATGATCCGTCTCGAACGATCAGGGCACCTAGGGGCAGCGAGCTGAGCTGTAAGAGCTGGTTGACCGAAGCTCCATACAGGATGATTCAAAATAACTTGGACCCAGAAGTGGCTGAGCATCCATCTGACCTTGTCGTTTATGGTGGAATTGGAAGGGCGGCTCGATCATGGGAGAGCTTCGACACTATCTTGGAGACCCTCAAGAACCTTGAAGATTACGAGACCCTTCTGATCCAAAGCGGTAAACCGGTTGGGGTGTTCCGTACTCACGTCGATGCACCGAGGGTTTTGATCGCAAATTCAAACCTTGTTCCGCACTGGGCAACTTGGGAGCATTTTAGCGAACTCGACCAGCGGGGCTTGATCATGTATGGCCAGATGACCGCTGGTAGCTGGATATATATAGGTTCGCAAGGCATCGTGCAGGGCACCTACGAGACTTTTTTTGCCATAGCTAAGCGCCATTTCAACGGAGTAGCGCAAGGAAAATGGATTCTGACCGCAGGGTTGGGTGGAATGGGCGGAGCCCAGCCACTCGCAGCGACGATGGCGGGTTTTTCGATGATCGCCATCGAGTGCGACGAGACGAGGATAGATTTTCGTCTAAAGAGCAGGTATCTAGATACCAAGGCCACGAGTCTGGATGAAGCGCTCGAAATCCTTGAGGATAGTAAGGCTGTGGGCAAGGCCGTTTCGGTTGGCCTGCTGGGCAACGCGGCAGATCTATTCCAAGAGATACTCGACCGAGGGATCAAGCCCGACGTCGTCACCGACCAAACGAGTGCCCACGATCCGCTCCATGGTTATCTCCCGCAGGGTTGGACCATTGCCAAGTGGAAAAAGGAGCAGGAGTTTGATCCCGACGGCGTGGTTAAAGCGGCTAAAGAGTCGATGGCGAGTCAGGTCAAGGTGATGCTCGAGTTTGCAGATTCGGGGATTCCAACGGTCGACTACGGCAATAACATACGCCAGATGGCATTTGATATGGGGCTAAAGAGGGCATTTGACTTCCCTGGATTTGTCCCCGAATACATAAGGCCGCTTTTCTGCCAGGGTTATGGTCCCTTTAGGTGGGTGGCACTCTCGGGAGATAAAGAGGATATATACAAGACCGACGCCAAGGTAAAAGAGTTAATTCCAAACGATCCCCACCTGCATAACTGGCTCAACATGGCGCGAGAACGCATTGAATTTCAGGGCTTGCCAGCGAGGATCTGTTGGGTCGGTGTCGAGGATAGATATCGACTCGGCCTGGCATTCAATGAGATGGTCAGGACGGGAGAGCTCTCTGCGCCTATCGTCATCGGCAGAGACCACCTGGATACCGGATCGGTAGCTTCCCCTAATCGGGAGACCGAATCGATGGCCGATGGTTCAGACGCAATCTCCGATTGGCCGCTACTTAACGCGATGCTAGGGGTCGCTGGCGGGGCGACCTGGGTCTCGATCCACCATGGGGGAGGTGTCGGGATGGGATTTTCCCAGCACTCGGGTATTGTCATCGTTTGCGATGGTAGCGATGGTGCAAAGCGAAGGGTAGAGAGGGTTCTTTTCAATGATCCCGCTACCGGGGTTATGCGCCATGCAGACGCAGGATATCCGATCGCTGTTGAGACGGCAAAAAAGGTCGGCTTAAAGCTCCCGATGCTTGGGTTGGGCTAGAGTATGCCAAGCGATTCAAAGGGCCTGATCCTTCGCAACTGTAACGTCATGGACACCGATTCGGATGGTCATTTCGTGATCCAAAAAGACGCCGAAATCGTCATCAGGGATGGATTGATCGAGGCGGTCGGCCCGAGGGGAAATTTCCCTATACCTTCGGCGGAGTACGAGGTGCTCTCCTGCGACTCCGCCTGGGTAACTGCCGGGCTGATAGATTGCCACACCCACCTTATCTACGGGGGTAATCGAGTCGATGACTACCAAGCGAGGCTCGGAGGAGGAAACTACCTGGCGATTAACCGCTCGGGTGGCGGAATTAACTCGACCGTGGAGTCGACTAGGGCGACTAGCCACGAAGACTTATTGAAACTCGCTAAGTTCCGCCTCTCGCAGATGGCAAGGAGTGGGACTACCTCCGTCGAGATCAAGTCTGGATACGGACTCGATTTAGAATCCGAAATCAAGATGCTCAGGGTTGCGAGGGAACTCGATGGTTTCCTTGGTATTAGCGTCAAGGCGACTTTTCTGGGTCTACACGTCGTGCCCAAGGAGTTCGTCAACCGTGGAGACGACTATGTCGAATACATAGTCAATGTGGTTCTCCCCGAAGTCGTCAACCTCGGCCTGTTGGACGCGGTGGACGGTTTTTGCGAGTCTATCGCCTTTTCTCCGGGGCAACTCGCAATCCTCTACGAGCGTGCCAGGTCGCTAGGTGTTGCGATAAAGGGTCACGTCGAGCAACTCTCAAACTCTTCGGGAGGCTCCCTGCTCGCAGGGTTCGACGCGTTGAGCGCTGACCATCTCGAGTATATCGACGAAAAGGGGGTAGAGGATCTGGCTAGGAAAGGCGTAGTGGGGGTGCTACTGCCCGGGGCTTACTACTTCCTGTCCGAAAAAACCCGTCCTCCGATCGAATTGATGAGGAAGCACTCTCTGGCGATGGCGGTGGCAACGGACGCCAATCCAGGAACTTCGCCGTTATATTCGCTGCTGCTAGCGATGAATATGGCCACAGTCCTCTTTGGGCTGACCCCACAGGAGGCCCTCAGGGCTACCACCTCAAATGCTGCAAGGGCCCTCGGATACAGAGACAGGGGACGTATTGAAGCCGGATTGAGGGCCGACTTATGCGTATGGGGGATAGACCATCCTGCGGAGCTCTCCTACTATCTGGGCCTCTCACCACTTATTTACAGAATTACAGATGGAGTAGTCAGGGATGCTCATACCAGCGAATAGTGCCGACATGGTCCTAAGGGACGATTCGGACGAGGGCCCAGCCGCGCTTCGGGTCCATCAAGTGGTCTCCCCCTTTTCGCCCGAGGCAGCGAAGGGATCGTCGGTGCTCGTCGGTTTCTGTTCTGATCTTGGAGTGGTTGCTAACTCGGGGAGACCCGGTGCGAAGGATGCACCCTCTGCGCTTCGTAGGCAGCTCTACAACTTTGCCTATAACGGTCCAAGGAAAATATTGGATCTAGGAGATGTGGTAGCGGACCAAGGAGGCGGGTTAGCTCAGATGCAAGAGGAGCTGTCGAGCGTAATCCGGAGTGTACTCCGTATGGGTGGAAGGCCCGTAGTTATCGGAGGGGGTCACGAAGTCGCTTGGGGAAGCTGGCAAGGGATTAGAGGACACCTTGGTGATGACCTACTCAGGTCCAAAAGGGTTGCGATTGTCAACCTAGACGCACACTTCGATATCAGGTCAATCCCTATCCCGTCCTCGGGTACTCCCTTTTTTCAGATTGCGACGTCTCTATTTGATTCAAGACTCGCATTTAACTACATCTGTCTTGGAGTCTCAGAGGTCTCGAATACGGCGGTTTTGTTCCAAAGGGCAGAGCAGTGGGGCGTTGAATACGTGTTGGATCGGGAGATGCAAAACTTTGACGACTCTTTGATCAGCGACATTCTTGATCGCTTTGACCTCATCTATTTGAGTGTCGATTTTGATGTGCTTCCGCCCTGGTCGATGGGGGCCGTTTCCGCACCTTCGACATTTGGCGTGCCGATGGCGGTAGTCGACGCGGTGATCGAAACTCTCGTCGCGTCACAGAAGGTGATTTCGATTGATTTCGCCGAATTCAACCCCAGTTTCGATCGGGATTCTCTCTACGCTAGGTCGGCTTCAAGACTGGTGATGACCGCCCTAAGGTAGCAGGGCCTTAGCACCCTCCAGGAGGACCCAAGGCGCCAGTCCCTACTGTTGGATTGTCCACGTAACCGGTGTTCGAAGGCCTTGAAATTGCCCCAAGGTGTACGACATAGTACTCCCCCCGGTAGGAGATTAGCGAGATGACCCCGATCGAATGCGTCACCCCTCCGACTTTGTAAAGGAGTCTTACCCCGGGTAGATGCCAGTATCCGAGCTTGTTGTAGCAGGTGTTAGGGAGTACCCAGTTCGCATAGGATGCATCTGCCCTAAAGCCGACGTAGCTCGTTGCTCCCTGGGATGCAAAGAGTGCGTGCGCCGCTTCGACATCGAGTGCGAAGTGTTGAAGGAGACGATTTGCATAGTCGAAAGAGTTGTTGGAAAGCCCCTTTATCTGCCTATACGAATCCAAGGTGAGGTAACTAGCTAACGCTGTAGTTATGGAGTCAGATGCGATTCCGGCGTAGAGATCTTGCATTCTTAGGGCTAAAGATTTTGAAGACAAGGAGGGTTGCTGGTTTGTCTGGGGGAGTTCTCCTGGGTCGGTCGTAGGAGTTGTCGATGAAAGATTTCCCTCAGAGGTCGAAGTTGTGCTCAATTGACTTGGGCGGGTGGTTGGTACGGTGCTTATCTGTGGAGCGGGGGAAGGACTACCTCCAAAGAGAAAGCCTCCCAGTAGGAGACCGATTACCAGCGTAGAAGTCATTAGCACAAGTATCGAAGTTATGGAGAAGGTTTTTTGGTATCTTGGCAAGAACTGGCCCCTCGTATTCTTGGTCTCAGTCGTTGTAAGTCGACATTATTGAGGAAGTAGTTCCATATTCTCGGTCCTACTTGATCGTAGAAGTCTACAATAGCAAGCGATTTAACAACATTTCTTGAAACCACCACGAGGAGCTTCGCTGACCATTTCATCGACGCTTTCGGGTGGGGGAAGTGTTCATCGAGTTGACTATTTAGTCTTTTTTCACACGGCGCAGTGAGGATTTTGAGCTGGAAGTCGAGTAACAAGCCTCCCTGCCCCCTGATAATCGGGCCCTTTTCATAGAACGGATGAGCCTTCCGGTATTTTTACGACTACGCCAGGCT
>JABEUO010000118.1 GCA_013044415.1 Acidimicrobiaceae bacterium | reverse complement strand
TGCAGTAATGGTTGTGCAGCGGGAAGCACTTGTGGGGATCGACTCGAAAAAGAACTGCAACTTCGTGCCTCACAATACGATGCGAGGCAGTTGAGTGAAGCAATAAATTCAGTACCGAGGTTCGGACTTGTGTTTTTCGCCAGTTGGCCCACCGTCACCAGTATCGCCGCATTAAACGGGGCCGAGCCTAGCTTTATGTTGGCTGCGGCGTTTTTGTGGATTGCCTTGATGGGCTTTGTTATCGTAAGATATCGAGCCGGGAGACTGGCTGAGTTAGTGGGTAAGGCTTGAGATTGGATGGCTCAAAACCATTCCCAACAATGTTCAGCGATTCTATTCAAATAATCCTTGAATCCTTTGCTACGGGAATCAGTGGACGTCGGAGTGATCGTTAATGCTGCTAGCTCTCGCCGTAGCAGAACCTAGGGAGAAGATACTTTGAGCTACAATGCCAAAGCTAAGGGAAACTTAGTTAGCCAGATTCTTGGACCTTCGAGGGGCATAACAGCTTCGAAGGGCTTAGTCGGTGACCTCTTGTCGCACTTCCCAAAGGAGTCGGTCGAGTCGAGCGAACTCTATAAGTCGGTATACGCCCGAGATGGTTCCTATTTTCAGTATCAACCGAAGGCAGTCGTTAGGGTAAGGTCTGCAGAAGATATCCCGGCGCTCTTCCAAGTTGCCATCAAAAACCAAACCTCAGTGACTTTTCGAGCGGCTGGCACTTCCTTATCTGGACAGACGGTCGGTGAAGGACTGATAGCGGAAATCCGCAAAGACTTCAAAGACATCCGAGTTCTAGCTTCCGGCGAAATGGTGTGGATAGAGCCAGGCTTGACGGTAAACCAGGTTAACGGGTATCTTTCTGGTTTTGGCGTGAAAATTGGCCCGGACCCTGCCTCTAAGTCAGCGGCAATGATAGGCGGTGTACTCTCCAATAATTCGAGCGGCATGCAGGCCGGCGTCGAGCAAAACGCCTACCATACGCTCGAATCGATTGAGTTCATTTTGGCAAATGGGAACCGCTACGATACCTCGAAGGACGGTGACCGTTCACGTTTCGAAAATGACGAGAGACGAATTTTCGAAGGCCTCATAGAACTAAGGGATGAGGTGAGGGCGAATAAGTCCTTGATGGATAGGATTATCCGAAAATATCGCATAAAAAATGTCACAGGCTATTCGATCAACTCTTTCGTCGATTTTGACGATCCGATTGACATCCTTTCCCACCTACTTATTGGATCGGAAGGAACCCTGGCCTTTATCGCGTCGGCGGTGCTTAGGACCTTCCCTATTCTTACTCATCACAGTTCAAAATTGCTTTTTTTCAAAACTGTCACCGAGGCCGCAAGTGCAGTACCAGCGATTGGTGGATTGGGTGCCGTCGCAATAGAGTTGTTGGACTTTGCGTCCCTAATGTCTGTAGTCGGTCGACCTGGAGTTCCCGATATCGTCAGCACCTTACCCGCCGGCTCGTCCGCTCTGCTCGTGGACTTTCAGGCTCCCGACGCCGAATCGCTTAGCACCTTCATTGAAGCCACTAACGAGTTTGTGTCAACTCTAGACCTGTTGGCAGAGACGCCCTTTAGTACGCAGGAAAGTGAAAGGTCAAAGCTCTGGGCGGTACGGGATGGCGTATTCGCTAGCGTTGGCGGAGAGAGACCACCGGGAACGACGGTGATATTGGAAGATGTGGCGGTTCAGCCCGCACACCTAGCGGAGCTTGTATTGAGCCTGAACGGTCTTTTTGATAAATATCAATATAAAGGTGCAGTTTTTGGGCATGCGAAGGCCGGGAATATCCATTTTTTGATTACCGACGACATGTCTTCAAGGGAGCGAGTAGAACACTTTTCCCGCCTTATGGACGAAGTAATTGAGGAAGTGATTCGCCTTGACGGGTCTCTGAAGGCAGAGCATGGAACGGGAAGGGCTATCGCTCCATTTGTCGAGATGGAATGGGGATCCGACGCATATTCGATTATGAAGCGAGTCAAGGAACTTTTGGATCCGAATTGTATCTTAAACCCCGGTGTTGTTATTAATGAAGATCCAACTGGACATATCGCCAATATCAAGCCGATGGGGGTAATAGGTGATGATGTAGTCGATAAGTGCATCGAATGCGGATACTGCGAACATGTCTGTCCTACAAGGTATGTAACTCTGACACCCAGACAGAGGATCGGTGCTCACAGGATCCGACTTGACCTTATCAAAAATGGTGAGATTCATAGAGCAAGTGAACTCTGGAAGGACTACGGGTACCAAGGTGAGGGTACTTGCGTAGCGGACGGGATGTGCTCCACGGTCTGCCCTATGGGAATCAATACAGCCTACCTAGTAGACTTTGATCGAAGTAATGCCAAGTCAAAGGCTGGGCAGCTAGCGATGAGGGCAGCTGCCTCTGACTTTAACAGAGTCGAAAAGCTGGCGAAGGTTGCCATTTCTACTGGAGTAAAATCTAGGCGTTTGGCGGGACGCGATACTTTGGCGAGGGGCACTGACGTACTAGCGAGGGTTATAAATGGTGTCCCTCATTGGTCGAATGAGTTCGTGACGCCACCGGAGTCGATAACGAGGAGTTCCCGTAGTGCCGAATTAGTTTATTTCCCATCGTGTGTCTCTAGAATTTTTGGATCGTCTAGATCGGGAAAAGAGTCACTGATGAAAACCGTTCTGAAGGTGGCATCGAGGGCGGGTGTGGACGTTCGTCTTCCTGGCGAAGTCGAGGGACTCTGCTGCTCCCAACCTTGGGCGCACAATGGTTTTGACCAGGGCAGGGATATTATGTCAAATCGAGTTGTCGAGGCGATGTGGCGTTGGACTGAGGGTGGTTGGATTCCGGTGATGTGCGACGTCACTTCGTGTACAAAGACACTCCTCGATGAGATCACCGAGACTCACTTTGGTGACCATAGGCATATTTTGACACCCGAAAATCGAAAGAGGTACGACTCACTAAGAATCATAGATATAACCGATTGGCTAGATGAAGTGACTCAAAATTTGGAGGTAACTCGTCCACTTGGAAAGGTTTTGCTCCATCCGACTTGTGCGACGAGAGAACTAGGCAAAGTTGCAACGATGGTTCGCATCGCAGAGCGTTTTGCCGCTTCGGTAGTCGTGCCTCAAAGCGCCACCTGTTGTGGTGCAGGTGGAAATAGGGGAATGCTTTACCCTGAAGTCGTGGAGTCCGCTCTGATCGATGAAGGTCGGGAACTCCAGGGCCAGTATTTCGATGGAGCTTATTCTCTCGCAAAGACGTGCGAAATGGCACTGAGCGAACATTTGGGTTATGACTTTGAGTCGCTGGTCTACTTGGTGGACGAGGCTACATCGAAGCAATAAAAAGCCGGAAGAAACTGGACTCACCTGGTGGGTGATATGTGAATGTGACCAGGCATTGCGAACCATTCTTTGCCAGTTCTGACCACTTGGTCGCTCTGGGAGAATCGGTGATTAGCTGGAACTTTGATGTCGAGGACTTGGTCCCATGGTCACAAGGATTATTCCGGCCATTGGTAGGACCAAGATGCCAGGAGCGTTGTTGAAAGTACGCTATCGGTGACCTAAGAAGACCGAAATTGCTATTTCATACGCTCTTATGCGGATTGTGAGTTATCTCGGCACTTTGGGATATTCGCTGAATAATCCGAGGGGTGCGAAGCTAGAAGGTGGCCGAGAAGCGTGGCCTTTCGTCTTTATTCCGAATGTGAGGTCCGTTCACAATTCTTCTAAAGGCCTACCTTTAACTGTTGCAAAACGCCGAGCATAATCCGTGTGATGAGTACTTAGAAATCCATTGCTCGACGAGCTCCAACTTAAGCTCTGGCACTCATGGGATGGAATAGGCTAGGTAACTTCACCATTATGGCCCGCTTCGCAAGCCGGATTGTTAGAAGAGGTGACTACTGACCACGGGAGAGGACCTCTCACAGCCGGTGTTGGGTCAATTAACGCTTTTAGAAACAGTGATATTAAAAAGATACCCAAACGTCAGTGGTTTGTGGATCTATTCCAAACTCCATATCTACCTGAAAATTGTGATTTTGAGGTCAATAAGTAGATTGCTCGTAGCGGAGGAGAAGTTCCAAAGCGATGACCCGAGGGAATTAAATCAGGGCCCACTCTGGTAAAACGCCCCGCCTCAGCCCATTGCGTGCGGTCGGCCCTTGCGTTGGTATATCGACGCCTCAATTATTTCACTCCTCTAGTTCTCTCTCCTGTTGGCAAATGTGTTTTTTCACCATGCTGAAGAGCTGCTTGGTCGGATTCGAATGGACGTGAAGCCTCCCTACCCTTACAGGCGAGATCTGAATGCTGTTTTGGTCAGTAGTAGGGAGAGATTTGGTGCCAAAGTCGATGACTAGAAATTTGTTAAACCATACGTGGCCAATAGTTACCGTCTGCCCATTCTGAGCAGGGCTGTTGGGGAGGATGTTCTACTTAGTAGGGAAAGCCCCGCTAGTTGGCATGCGAAAGTAACACACTCATTTCCGATCAGGATGGATCGAAGTCCACCATGAACAACTGACTGAAGCCTTGTGCTCAATCGAGGTCAAAACGATCGAGATTCATTACTTTGTTCCTGGCAGCCACGAAGTCACGTACAAAGATCTCCTCTGACTCGGCGCAAGCGTAGACTTCCGAGATCGCCCGGAGTTGGGAGTTGGACCCAAATACGAGGTCAACTGCACTACCAGTCCACCTGAGTTCGCCCGTTGCGCGGTCACGCCCTTCATATAGCTGGTCGGAGAGCGGTGACAACTTCCACTCAGTCCTCATA
>JABEUO010000117.1 GCA_013044415.1 Acidimicrobiaceae bacterium | reverse complement strand
CGGCGATGGCACTTTCGGCGATGGTGAGATCCGTGGAGGGATTTCCAGCAGGGTCTGACCCCTGAAAGATGGGCCTCAATTAGGAACCGGTGATCAAATGGGTCGGCGGCTGGCTCGCCTACGAGGTCTGCTGGCCGTTCTTCGACTCTGCTTAGCCGCCTGCATACTGACACTATGTGGCTGTGATTACGCCACCGCAGGGAGGGTCGAGGCCGCTGGGTAAGGGGTACGAACCGTGTATTTAAAGGAAGCTCATAATCGTCAATATCCCTTACGGTCCTTTTAGCAGATAACGTCGCATTTTTGATTCGGAGGTGGAAGGGAACTGGGGATTTCGATTCATCGGAGAAATCTGTCTTGAATAGTTGACCCTGTAGGAGTAGTTGATTACCCACAGCATCCCGCCGACCAGTTGGTATTGCAACGGTCGGATTAGCTCTGTCGAGCCTCGGAACATTACTCTGGATTGAGTTGTAGGTCGATGAATTTTGCACGCCACTACTCGGCCGATAGACCGGCCAATAAGTCGGCTGATGGGTCCTCTTCACTTCGTTCCGCATAGACACTAGTTCACCTCCTCATTGCTCTACTCGTCTGTTCAGCTTCGGTCCAGGGTAACTAGGTTTAAGTGCCCCTAGGATCTGCCGAACTACCGTCGTTGGGTTACTGACAGTTGCTTGCAAAATCTTTTCATTAGAGAGTAGTTGCCATAAGTGCTTATGGCTGAGTGGATTGCAATTCTATGGCCTCGACCTGCGGTGACAAAGCCAGAACCACTTTGGGTCTCCTGGCCCATGCCGACCGCCGACCTTTGGGCTCTTTGACCTCCAGGGGCGCCCTCCCGACAGAAGAGGGGAGGTTAGTTCAGTTACGAGCTTCATAGCTAGAAGAACTTCTATTTTCGGTTGGTCAACTAGAATCGACTAGCTATGCCTCGCCTTTTTGATACCCAGTCTTCAGAGATAGTTGAAATAGCCCCCAGAGTCGAGGGGCAGTTTTCAATGTACGTCTGCGGTCCAACGGTGTACGACGAGCCGCACTTAGGGCATGGTCGTTTCACCTTGGTCTATGACATCCTCAGGCGGTATCTGAGGTATCGGGGATTTGAGGTTCGTTTTGTGTCTAACATCACCGACGTCGACGACAAGATTATCGCCCGAGCGGGTGAACTTCAGATAAAGCCGGAGGATCTCGCAAAGAACTACGAGGAGGTCTGGTGGGATCTGATGGAGAGGCTGGCTGTACAGAGGCCCGACGAGACGCCACACGCTACTGACTGGATAGATCAGATGCTCGAGATGGTGGCCGGAATGGTCGCTAGTGGGGCGGCCTACGAGACGAGTGACGGTATCTACCTAGAGGTGGCGAAGGTCGATGGGTATGGCCTTTTGGCGAGGCAAAACCTTGCGGAACTCAGGAGCGGAGCCCGGGTTGAGGTAGACGAGCAGAAGAAGTCCCCGCTTGACTTTGCCTTGTGGAAGAGGACCTCGGAAGAGGAGTGGGGATGGAATTCTCCATTTGGCTTCGGGCGGCCAGGTTGGCATACCGAGTGCGTGGCCATGGCCCTAGGGATACTCGGAGAGGGTTTCGACCTCCATGGCGGTGGTATGGACCTCGCATTCCCACATCACGAAAATGAGAGGGCCCAGGCGGTTGCGATGCATCGGAGCTTCGCTCGGCACTGGATGCATAACGGTTTTGTTATGGTCGGCGATGAAAAGATGTCAAAGAGTCTCGGGAATTTCACCACCTTGAAGGAGTTGCTGGACTCGACCGACCCGAGGGCGTATCGGCTGTTGGTCGCTCGATCTCACTATAGGTCGCCATTGGAGGTTACCGCTGAGATCCTTCAGGACGCTTCGAGGTCCCTCGAGCGAATAGACGCATTTGCTCGCAGATTCGCCGACGTGGTCACTCAAAGATCCGATGTAGTTCTCAATAAAGTGGTGATAGACGGATTTAATGACGCCATGGATGAAGACCTGAACTCGCCGGTCGGACTGTCGCGGGTCTTTGAAGCCATTACCAGGGCAAATTTTGCCCAGGATCGCGGCCATGTCGAAGAGGCGGTTTCAAACGCTAAGGCGGCCCTTTTGTTGTTATCGACATTGGGAATAGTGGTCCAAGACAGGCTCGAAGTTCCCGAAGAGGTGATGGTGCTGGCGAAACAGCGCAAAGCAGCCCGTGCCGATAGGGATTTTGCGGCCGCCGACCGATACCGGGATGAGATCCTCCGGCTCGGCTACGTCGTTGAAGATTCTGAATCGGGTTTCAGGTTCAAGAGGGCCTAGTCTCTACGGTCCACCGGGGCAATCTGGCCCGACAAAATTTAAGTTTCGGAATTACTTCTGGAAATAGGCCACGTTATGTTACTAGATGGTAATATGACAGGAGATTTTTCGGACGCTTATCGAAAGGCGGGGCGCAATGGCCGAGTTTTCCCTGGCACTCAATGAGGATCAAATACAGATCCAAAAGTGGGTACATGAGTTTGCAGAGAATGTGGTCAGGCCGGCGGCTCACGAATGGGACGAGAGGGAGGAGACCCCTTGGCCCATCATTGAAGAGGCTGCAAAGATCGGTTTGTACTCCTTCGACTTCATCGCCAACGCTTTTGCCGATAAGTCGGGCCTATTGATGGCGCTGGTGAGCGAGGAGATGGCGTGGGGTGACGCCGGAATTGGGCTTTCGATCTTCGGCACAATCCTTGCGGTAACTGGCATCTTTGCCAACGGAACGCCAGAACAGATAGGCGAGTGGATTCCGCAATGTTTTGGTACCCCCGAGTCGCCTAAGGTTGCGGCATTTGCCGTAACGGAGCCTGACGCGGGATCAGACGTAAGTTCCCTTCGGACCCGGGCGACCTATGACGACAAGAGTGATACTTGGACGCTGAACGGAACCAAGACCTGGATTACTAACGGTGGTATATCTGACATCCATGTTGTAGTTGCGAGTGTGGATCCAGAGTTGGGTTCGAGGGGACAGGCTAGTTTTGTTATTCCTCCCAACACCCCAGGTCTTTCGCAAGGGCAAAAGTTTAAAAAGATGGGAATCAGGGCTTCACATACCGCCGAGGTCATACTTGAAGACGTCAAGGTCCCTGGTTCTTGCCTGCTGGGGGGCAAAGAGAAGCTCGATGAGAGGTTGGCCAGGGTGCGTGAAGGTAAGAAAGCATCCTCTCAGGCCGCAATGGCGACCTTCGAGGCATCGAGGCCGGTGGTGGGTGCGCAGGCGGTTGGAATTGCTAGGGCTGCATATGAATACTCCCTCCAGTATGCCAAGGAGAGAAGGCAGTTTGGCAGGGCGATCATCGAAAATCAGGCTATCGCATTCAAGCTGGCGGATATGGCAACGAGGATCGATGCAGCGAGGCTGTTGGTCCATAGGGCGGCGTGGATGGCGGCCAACCGGGTGCCTTTCAACAGTGGAGAGGGCTCTATGTCCAAGGTCTTCGCTGGTGAGACTGCGGTTCACGTCACCGAAGAGGCTATCCAGATCCTTGGTGGATATGGGTACGTGCGGGAGTATCCAGTTGAGCGCTGGCACCGTGACGCAAAGATCTACACGATCTTCGAAGGAACAAGTGAGATCCAACGTTTGATCATCTCACGCGCTATCTCGGGCGTGCACATTCGTTGAGGAGAAGTGCGATGGACCGTCCGCGGGTAGATCTGTTGATCGTCCTCCAATACGATCGGACGAGGGTGCAGCATGAGGGGCGGTAGGTCTTCGGAATCCTTCACAACGACAGAGTTTCTTGCGACTCTCACTAGCTGGAGGCATCGTCGTATCTCCGGTCTGGTCACGTCCCTTGCCATCGACACCCTCTTCGGTGCGGATCTACCAAGACAAAGTCAACCATTGGTGGG
>JABEUO010000019.1 GCA_013044415.1 Acidimicrobiaceae bacterium | reverse complement strand
GCAAAGGGAAGCAGAAAGACCAAGAGTCGTATCGGCGGGCGTGTCGAGCCCCTTAGCCATCTAAACGTTCAGCTCTGGATGGGAAAGGACCTTCACATACTCTCTCAGGCCGAAACGATCGACTCCAATTTTGAACTGCGAATAGACCTCCCATCGATACAGAGGGCGATGTCTATCCTTGAGATCGTGGATAAGTTGACTCATGACGACTACCCAGATCCGGCGCTATTTGACGCAACGATTAGGGCAATCCGCTCATTGGCTAATAACAAGTCGGTGATGTATGTGCCGGCATTTTTTTTGCGGGCGTTGCAGATTGAAGGGTTCGGTCCGAACCTCGACGCGTGTCGGTTCTGTGGTACTAATGACGACATAGTCGCCTTCGATCCAAAGGCAGCCGCGGTGACCTGCTCACAGCATCCGATCGGAAGCGAGATTACCCCTGGAGCCCTTAGGGCGATGAGGCTAGTTCTCCAAGGGCAAGCTTCAAGGGCATTTGCCGTTACCGAACGGCAAGATGAGTTCGTGATGGAGGGGCTAGTCGTTTCATTCTGTGAGGCGATGATCGAGAGGAAGCTCAAGACGATAAGTCCCGTTCTTAGACACTGATACCCGCACCATTCCAGGAGATCGCTTTTCTGCCCTATCCGAGTGGTTCAGTTTCTGGCCGACCTCAAAGTTTGGTTGGTTTAAATTTTCGCTAATTCCGCCAACGAGCCGTTAGGCAATTGCCCTAAGAGCGGCTAGTGTGCGGCTATGTCCGACCCAGAACTCATGGAGAAAATCGTCAGCCTCTCGAAGCGTAGGGGCTTTGTCTTTCAGTCTGCGGAGATCTATGGAGGTTTCCGATCGACCTACGATTACGGACCACTGGGGATTCTCATGTTGCGAAACGTCCGTAACGCTTGGTGGAGGGCTATGGTCCAGACGAGGCGCGACGTAGTGGGCTTAGAGGCCTCGATCCTTACTACCCCAAAGATCTGGGAGGCATCGGGCCACCTCGCCAACTTCACCGACCCACTGGTCGACTGCCGTAATTGTAAGGAGCGCTGGCGGGAAGATCAGATCGCCGGGGTATGCCCCAAGTGTGGATCCACTGACCTGACCGAGGCGAGAGCGTTCAATATGATGTTCAAGACATTTGTCGGGCCGGTTGAAGACGACGCTTCGGTAGCCTACCTGCGTCCGGAGACGGCACAAGGCATGTTCGTTGACTTCAAAAATGTCCTCCAGTCGTCCAGGTTAAAGCCCCCCTTTGGCATAGCCCAAATCGGCAAGAGCTTTCGAAATGAGATAACTCCTGGAAACTTCGTCTTTAGGACTCGGGAGTTCGAACAGATGGAGATGGAGTTTTTCGTTCCCCCTTCGGAGGCTGACCAGTGGTTTGAATACTGGTACAAGGAGAGGTTTAACTGGTACTTGAATCTCGGTATCTCCGCCGAAAAGATCCGGCTTAGGCCGCATGAAAAAGAGGAACTCTCGCACTACTCCGCCGGTACTGTCGACGTAGAGTTCGATTTTCCCTGGGGGTGGGGAGAGCTTGAAGGGATAGCCAACAGGACCGATTTCGACCTCAATTCCCACGCCAAAGGTTCCGGCGAGAAACTCGAGTACTTCGATCAACAGACCGGTGAACCGTATGTGCCCTACGTAATAGAGCCTGCGGCCGGAGCGACTAGGGCGATGATGGCATTTTTGCTGGCGGCTTATGACGAAGATGTAGTCGCCGATGAGAAGAGGGTGGTGCTCAGGCTCGATCCTAGGCTGGCTCCTTACAGCATTGCGGTACTGCCGCTCTCGAAGAAGCCCGAGCTTTCCGAGCTGTCGGGAAGGGTCTTTGGCATGCTGGCGGAACGTTATTCAACCGACTATGACGAAGTCCAGTCCATAGGAAAGCGTTACCGTAGGCAAGATGAGGTGGGTACCCCGCTCTGCGTAACTATAGACTTTGTATCTCTGACAGACAACGCCGTCACGGTCAGGAATAGGGATACCACAGAACAGGTCAGAATCTCGATCGATGAACTGATGACCTACGTAGGTGGAGCCCTAGGCTTCTAGCGGTCTTTTGTCTTGGGAAGCGACGACTTCTGTTCGTTTTTGTTTCCAATTTGGGACCGCGGGAGTGATCGGTCTGTTCCCGGGGGCAGTTGAGATGGTGTCAAGGCGCCCTCCTCGTCGGCTAACCGGGACTCAAGGAGGGTAGATGCAGCTCGTTTTTTCATTTGATTTTCCCCATTTAGCACCGCCCAAGGAACTGAAGGACCTGCTTGGAGGCAAAGGTGCCAACTTAGCAGAGATGACTTCCGTGCTAGAGCTGCCGGTTCCTCCGGGTTTTACGATATCTACCGAGGCATGTCGCGAATACCTCCAAGAGGGTTGGAGTAAAGAGCTTGATGCCCAAGTTTGCGAGGCTTTGACGGTGTTGGAGTCAAAGATGGACAAAAAGCTTGGCGATCCGTCAAATCCCCTTTTAGTCTCGGTGCGTTCGGGAGCCAAGTTTTCTATGCCAGGCATGATGGACACGGTTTTGAACCTCGGCCTCAACGACCAAAGCGTTGTCGGGATAGCCGAGCAGACCGACGACTATCGGTTCGCTTACGATTCATATCGCCGGTTTATCCACATGTATTCGAGAATCGTACTTGGGATCCCAGGCGACGAGTTTGATCGGCTCTTCGAGGCCGCCAAGCAACTCTCAAATGCGGTGTCCGACTCAGAGGTTCCGACCGAGCTGCTGAAGTACTTGGTCGACTCTTACAAAGAACTAGTTTTACGCGCAAACGGCGAACCGTTCCCTCAGGAACCGATGCTTCAGCTCAGAGGTGCAATAATGGCCGTCTTCAACTCATGGAACGGCTCGAGGGCAATCGCTTATCGACAGCGTGAAGGCATCCCGAATGACCTTGGGACCGCGGTCAACGTCCAAGCGATGGTCTTTGGTAACCGAGACGATAACTCTGGTACCGGAGTTGGCTTCACTAGGGATCCCGCCACCGGAGCAAGGGGAGCATACGGTGACTTTTTAGTCAATGCCCAGGGCGAGGACGTTGTGGCCGGGGTTCGTAATACTGAGCCCCTCGGTCGACTCAAAGATCGCTTTCCGGACCTGTATGACGAACTGATGTCGATCTTTTCAAGGTTGGAGCGCCACTATCGTGACATGTGCGATACCGAGTTCACCATCGAGCAGGGAAAGTTGTGGATGCTTCAGACGAGGGTCGGCAAGCGTACGGGTGTGGCAGCACTAAAGATGGCGGTCGATATGACCAAAGAGTCGGAGATCGCCCTCTCAAAGAATGAAGCCATACTTAGAATTAGTGGCGACCACCTAGACCAGGTTCTGCACCCACAATTCGCCACCAAGCGACACTCAGTTCTGACCAAGGGGCTTGGAGCTTCACCTGGAGCTGCCGTCGGAAAGGTATATTTCAGCGCCGAAGAGGCCGTGTCGGCGTCTAGGCGTGGCGAGGAGGTAATCCTGGTCAGGAAGGAGACTTCACCAGACGACGTACATGGGATGCTCGCATCCGAAGGGATTCTTACTACCCGTGGCGGATTGGTTAGCCACGCCGCAGTTGTGGCAAGGGGGTGGGGAAAGCCGGCGGTAGTCGGTGCAGATGCCATTCGCATTGTGGGAAGATCCTTCGTAGCATTTGGCAAGACCGTTATCGAGGGGGACGAAATATCAATCGATGGCTCTACCGGCGAAGT
>JABEUO010000116.1 GCA_013044415.1 Acidimicrobiaceae bacterium | reverse complement strand
TTGGCGATGTGTGTTTTCCCTTGGAGTGCACAAGGACGAGCCAAAGGATATTTCTCTAGCTATGAACGGGCAAGCTCTCGCTATGCACTAAGCGACGGGCCGAATTTCGCCCTTTTTGCGCTCAAAACGGTCTCCTCGCCCAGCTGAATCAGAAAGAGATTCTTCGAATGCCTCCACCCAAGGTCGAAGCGTGGGCCTTCTTTCCGCTGGGCCCCCGAACCGAACTGTGTCTTTTAAATAAATTTCACCATCGGCTAGGTTGGAGGGAGGTTTCCACAGGATCGACGAATCTGTGGCCAAAAGGTTGTATTAGGCCCAGTTTTTTGTGCTGGCCCTCTGGTGCCTTAGCGGTTTTTTAACGCCTCGGGGTACCCTGTAAGTAAAGTGAATTGTTCGAGAATGTTTCAGAACCTAGGTAGGTTTGAGTTTTGCCATTAGCGGCGGTGAGTATCTGTGAAAGCGACGTTTCGACTCCGGAATTTGACCGTTTCGCGATGGGGGCGGCCGCCACTGAGCAGCTCTACAAAGTTTTGGCGCAGGAGGACGTTGTCTCGGAAGCGGTAGTCGTTTCGACCTGCTATCGGACTGAGGTTTACGCCGATGTCTCCGAGTTCCACCACGGGGTGGAGAGGATAGTAGAGTTACTGTCCACTGTTACTTCGGCCAGACGAACGGAGATCTCCCAGGTGGGGAAGGTCTTTTACGGCCGAGGTGTGGCTGAGCATCTTTATAGGGTCTCATCTGGAATCGAGTCGAGGATCCTCGGCGAGACCGAAGTGTTGGGACAGCTCAAGTCAGCACTGGACGAAGCTCGCCAGGCCAAAGTAATTGGCAAGATACTAAACCGACTGTTCCAGTCGGCCCTGGAAGTTGGTAAAGATGCAAGGTCAAAGACGGCGATATCTAGGGGAGCTACTTCGCTCGCTTCTGCCTCGGTAAAGGTATTAGAGTCTCGCATCGAGTCCGATCCCGCAAACGCCACGGTCGCCCTGCTGGGCGCGGGTGCGGTTGGGTCGGAAATAGCTGAAGTCGCTTCGGAGAGATTTCGAAGGCTTTGGATCAGCTCTAAATCATTTCAGTCGGCGGAGGTAATCGCCAAGGGGCTTGGAGGATCGGTCAGTCCGGCGAGTTTCGACATGGTCCGGTCGCTGATGTCGACGGTTGACGCTGTTGTATTTGCTACCTCGGCGAGTGAGTTTCTGCTGGATTCGGAGGAGCTTGAGGTGTTGAGTGCGGCAAGAGGAACATCCAGGCTAATTCTGTTGGATCTTGGAGTCCCGCGCAATGTCCACCCGGGAGCTTCGGAGTATTCGAATTTGGAGTTAGTGACCCTAGAGGCGGTAAATGCCTTACTCGACGTAGAGGCGAAAAAACGTACCGGATCGGTGAAGGACGTTGAAGACCTAATAGAGGTCGCCCTGCAAGAATTTGAGATGATAGGTGCTTCACGAAATCTGGACCCGGTAATAGAGGCCCTGTACCGTAGTGCGGAAAATATTCGCCTAGAAGAGCTAGCCAAATTCGCCCCAAAGTTTGTGAACTTAGGGGACAAAGAAAGGGCGGCTGTCGAAGCGCTTACCCACCAGATCGTCGCAAAGATACTCCACCAGCCTACTTCTCAGTTGCGGCGACAGGCTGCATCCTCCGAGCTAGGACGGCTACTGGAGGATGTCAGGTTGATGTTTGACCTATGACAGAGAGGGTTATTCGTATTGCGACGAGGGCCTCAGATTTGGCCCTATGGCAGGCGGAGTATTGTGGCAGAGTGCTTGGGCGCCCTTACGAACTTGTGAAGGTGAAGACCAAGGCTGACGCGGACCTAACTCTATCGCTCAAGGCCCTATCTGGGCAGGGTGTTTTCGTGAAGGAAGTCCAGCAGGCGGTTCTCGATGGCTTTGCGGACTTGGCGGTCCACTCTGCAAAAGACCTTCCGACACAGCAGTTGGACTCGTTGGTGCTCGCTGCGATCTTTGAGAGATCCGATCCACGTGACGCCCTCGTAGGCACCAAGTTCCCTAGTTTGCCCAAGGGGGCGCGGGTGGGTACCTCGGCTCCAAGGCGTCAAGCAATGTTGCGAAGGCTCCGGCCTGACCTCGAGTTCGTAGACATTAGGGGAAATATACAGACTCGCCTGGAGAAGGGACGGGGCCTGGACGCCATCGTCGTGGCCAAGGCGGCATTGGATCGCCTCGGTCTTTCGGAAATGATTTCGTACGTTTTTGAACCAGAAGAGCTTTGCCCCCAGGTCGGCCAGGGAGCTCTTGCAGTCGAGTGCCGGTCGACTGACATCGAACTGGTTGGTTGGTTGGCGGCAAAGTGTGATGCTGGTGCCTTCGCCGCTGTCACCGCTGAAAGGGCCTTACTCGCCCAATTGGGGAGTGGATGCTCGATACCCGTAGGAGCGTACGCTAGTCAAGTTGAAGGAGAACTCAGCCTTTACGGTATCGTGGCGAGCCCTTCTGGCGAGACGACCATCGAGGCATCTGGAAGCGGAGATGACCCAGAAATTTTGGGATTGGAAGTTGGTAATAACCTTCTAGAGCAGGGTGCACTCCGCCTTCTCGGGTGATTTGAGGTGGATTTTGATTCTTCGGCGGCCCAATAAACTCCTTGCCTGGTGACCAAGCGGTGAGCCGATCGTCTGTTTCTCCGTCCCATTCCTCCTTGCCACTGGCCGAAAGGTGCATTCATCGTCGATCACCAAGATTCGATGGAGGTTTCCCTCGGCTTCAAAGAGGGATCGCCCGAACCTGACTTGATGCCAAGGCGGGCACATTCGGGACATGCATCCAAGACCTAATAGAAAGCTGTTTCTGGACGTCGATAATAGTTCCACTCGCTACCAACTGGAGTCGTATCTTGGAGCGTCTGGCGATAGATGATCCTTTCGTCATCAGGCGCCGTGATGGATTGTTGAGCTGCTGAAATTTGCTGGTCAGAATCTAAATAGACCATAAATGGCCTACGATTGGGCCACCCCGAGCAACCTCTGGAAAGATCTCACGAGGCAGTGGGCCCTGAAAGACCACAATGCAAAGATCGCCGCTATCCCTGCTTGGACCCCGAGTGGGCCGTGTCGCCCAGCGTCGACCACGAAGTCGGCCACTTAGCTAGTAAGTCGTAGGCGTTACCCTCTGTTATTCGCGGTTGGAAGCTAAACCCGTAGCTGTCGGTACCGCCTAGCCTTGGGTGGGTGGAGAATGAGAGACCAAGCACCGAAAAGCGAGCTACCGTATTCCTGGTTGGAGCGGGTCCGGGAGATCCCGACCTGTTGACGCTGCGGGCAGCAGAACTTATCCGAAGCGCTGATGCAGTGGTCTATGACTACCTGGTTGAAGAGTCCATATTGAGAATGTGTCGGGGAGATGCTGAACTTATAGATGTAGGTAAGAGGCCGTCGAGGCCGATGTCACAGGAAAAGGTGACCGAAGTCTTGATCAGTGCTGCGAAGAGGCATCAAAAGGTGGTCCGACTTAAAGGTGGCGATCCATTCGTTTTCGGAAGGGGCGGCGAGGAAGCTCTGGCACTCATCGCTGAGGGGATCCGCTTCGAAGTCGTTCCGGGGGTTACATCAGCTGTCGCCGTACCGACCTACGGAGGTATTCCGGTTACCCATAGGGGGATTGCAAGTTCGTTCACGGTGCTAGCTGGGCATTCGAAAGACGCCGGGCCGCTGGCATTCGATTGGCAGTCGCTGGCCAACCTCGGCGGTACCCTGATCTTTCTCATGGGGGTAGCACACCGAAAGGAAATATCTTCCGGTTTGATCGAAGCTGGCATGGATCCCAAAACCCCGGTGAGTGCTATAACATGGGGGACAAGGTCTGACCAGGTAAAAGTGTCGGTGACCCTCGACGAGCTAGGGGAGGCAAAGGTGGTCTCGCCGGCGGTAATCATTATCGGGTGGGTCAATACACTTGATCTGAGTTGGTTCGAACCCCGTCCTCTTGCCGGACTGAGGGTCGTCGTTACCCGTGCCGAGGGGAGTTCGCAGAGCGAAGCCGAGAGACGATTTTCTCAGCTTGGCGCGAGCGTCATACTGGCGGCATCAATCGAGATCGCCCCTCCGTCGGACGATGGGTTGGCCATGGACGATGCGATCAGGTCTCTTTCCAAATACGATTGGGTCGTTTTCACCTCCCAAAACGCCGCAGCCAGGTTCCTACAACGCATTCCTGACCTAAGGAAGCTGGCGGGTATAAAGATAGCTACGGTTGGACCGGCTACGGAATCGGAAGTTCGCTCGCATGCGATCGGGGTAGATCTCATCCCGAGTAGATCGGTGGGCGAGGCTTTGGTTGGCGAGTTCCCACTAGGTCCAGGGAGGGTGCTTTTCCCTAGGGCAAAGGTGGCGAGGGAAGTAGTTACCGCAGGGCTTTCGGAGAAGGGCTGGCAGGTCGATGTCGTAGAGGCATACCAGACAGTCTCAGCAGCAGGTGAATTCGACTTGGAACAGATTAGCACGGCGCACCTAGTGACCTTTACCTCCGGATCCAGCGTAAAGGGATTTATAGACCGTTTTGGAAGGGACGCTCTACCTAAAGCTGTCGGTTCGATCGGACCAATCACCTCGGACGCCGCACGCTCTCTGGGAATCGACGTGACCTTCGAGGCCCTTAGATTCGACCTTACGGGTCTCTGCGATGCCACTATCGAATGGTGGAAATCTATCCAAAAGTGATGGCTTCGACGAAGAGCGAGGATCGGTTAAAGCTCGGTCTGTAAACTCCTCTAGGCTAGGAGATATGACCTTTCCCAATCAAAGACCCCGAAGGCTCCGGACCACTGCGGCGATTAGAGACCTATTTTCAGAGGTCTCCTTGAATGCCAGCGATTTTGTCGTTCCATTTTTTGTTCGAGAGGGCCTGAGCGAAAAGAGGGAGATTCGCTCCCTCCCAGGGATATTTCAACACAGTGTCGATTCTCTGAAAAAAGAAGTCGAGGAAGAGATGGCCCTCGGCGTGAAGGCAGTGATCCTATTTGGAATTCCGCAGCAAAAAGATGAACTGGGATCGCAAGCTTGGGCGGAGGACGGAATAGCCCAGCTCGCAATTTCGGAGCTTAAAGCGAGCTTCGGGGACGACTTAGTTGTCTTCGCCGACCTTTGTCTAGACGAGTACACCTCCCATGGGCATTGCGGTGTAGTCAATGGTGGGCGCGTTGAGAACGACCCTACCCTCGACCTCTATGGGCGAGTAGCCGTGGCTCAGGCCGACGCCGGGGTAGATTTTGTGGCGCCATCAGGGATGATGGATGGACAAGTCGGCAAGATTAGAAGCGCACTCGACCACAGCGGCAAATCCAATGTTGGCATACTGGCATATTCGGTCAAATATGCTTCGTCGCTTTATGGTCCCTTCAGAGATGCCGTAGAGGTGGAGATCGAGGGCGGTGGGGATCGTAAAGGCTATCAGCAGGACTATCGGCGTTCCAAAGAGGCGATTTTAGAGGCATTACTCGACGAGGCAGAGGGTGCGGATGCACTGATGGTCAAGCCGGCTCTGACCTACCTAGATATCATCTCGCTCGTTAAAGCGAGGACCTCTTTGCCCGTGGCGGCATATCAGGTGTCGGGTGAATATGCGATGGTAAAGGCGGCCGACCAGGCGGGATACATAGATGGACTTAGCGTCGCCGTGGAGCAGCTAGTTGCTATAAAACGGGCTGGTGCAGACTTGATTTTGAGTTATTTCGCTAAAGAGGTGCTGGCTCATCTTAACTGAGGATGGCTAGCTGATTTGGTCCTAGTGAAGCCATGGTGCTCTTGATCAGATCTTAGGATTGATGTTGCCCTGAACCACTACTGCAAGAGACGAGACTCCCTGGAATGGAAATGTTGACCAATAAAGAGCTCTTCGAGGCTTCAAGCAGACTGATGCCCGGTGGCGTAAATTCGCCGGTGAGGTCCTTTGGATCCGTGGGCGGAACACCCTATGTCGTGGAGAAGGCAACCGGACCGTTCGTTTTCGACGTGGAGGGCAAGCGATATATCGACTACGTCCAGTCATATGGAGCGATCATCCTAGGCCACGCTGATCCCCGAGTTACCTCGGCTATTACTGAAGCCGCCGCTAAGGGGACATCCTACGGCGCTCCAACTCCAGGTGAACTAGAACTTGCTCAGCTCATATCCTCGAGAGTGGCCGGTGTCGAAATGCTTAGGCTAACTTCTTCGGGAACTGAGGCGACGATGACCGCTATTCGCATCGCACGAGGTTTTACAAAGCGGGACAAGATAGTCAAATTTGACGGCTGCTACCACGGCCATTCCGATGGTCTCCTTGTACACGCCGGGTCGGGTGTGGCAAACATGGTTGTTCCGGATTCTGGTGGAGTTCCTGCATCGATGGCCTCATCGACCGTAGTACTTCCTTACAACGAAGTGCCGGAATTGGACGAGACCATCGCAGCGGTAATTGTCGAGCCGGTGGCGGCAAATATGGGCCTGGTGCCACCGCAAGATGGTTTTTTGGCCGGACTAAGGGCGGAATGTGATCGAGTTGGAGCCCTACTTATCTTCGATGAAGTAATCACTGGGTTTCGGATCGCATTTGGCGGTGCAGAGGAAAACTTTGGCGTCGTCGCAGACCTTTATACCTTTGGCAAGGTAATCGGTGGTGGTCTGCCTATTGGAGCTGTCGGTGGAAGATCGGATGTCATGGAGGTACTCGCTCCAGTTGGTCCGGTCTATCAAGCCGGGACCCTCTCGGGGAATCCAGTGGCGACTGCTGCGGGATCGACCGTTTTGCGTCTGCTTGAGCCGGCTAGCTACCTGATGCTTGAGGGGAGGGCCAAGTACCTCGCAGCTGGCATGGAAAAGGTGATGCTAGAAGTTGACCTGGAGGTCGTGGCACAGCGACACGGCCCCTTGTTCAGCCTGTTTTTCGGTTTGGCTCCAGTGGGAAACTTTGAACAGGCGAGGGCGAGCGTCTCCAAAGGGGTCTACCCCTACTTCTTTCACGCCATGCTGAGCAGGGGAGTAGCGCTCGCACCTGGGCCGTATGAGGCCATTTTTGTCGGCCTGAGCCATGACTGGGAACAGTTGGACCGGACCATTGACATCACCCAAGCGGCGGCAAAGGAGGCCCGAGACAAGTACTTCTCGGCGAGCAAGAAGTTCTGAAGGCTATTTTAGGCTCCACCTGGAGGGGAACTAGGTCGGTCAGTAAGGCAGTCACTCGAGAAGCGAATCATGGAATCTTCGAAGCGACCTTGATCGCTGTTTCGTAGATCAGTTCGGGCGCGCCCTTTTTGTCCTCCCGGAGAAGGTTGGCCATGATCCGGAGTACTGTCGCCATGAGCGGAGCGGAGTGCATTCCGGCCCAAACGGTCAAAGAGAGAATTTTTGGGTTAGCTATTAAGTTCACAAAGTGTTGTCCAGCTTTGTAATAGAGCCCATAGCGGTCCTGCATGATTTGTGAATATTCGGCTATATTCGTCGGGTCTTTTTCCTCAATGCACCTTGTGAGGAGGTCGGCGGCGATTCGGCCGGTCTCGTATCCATAGGAGATACCTTCCCCATTGAATGGGTTGATCGAGGCTGCGGCATCACCAATGACCAGGAAGTTCCTGCCAGAGATGGGCTCGATAGAGTGTCCCATTGGGAGTTTGCCCCCCGTTGGAGGCTGCAACTCCGAATCCTTCGATAACGCCCAGTAACCCGGCGCGGCGGCTATGTAACGGTTGAGCTCATTGGAAGTATTTATCGACTTCCACCTAGATCGATTGGTCAAGAGTCCGAATCCGACATTGACCCGTCCGTCTCCGAGGGGAAAGATCCAGCCATAGCCGGGCATAACCCTTCCGCTCTCATCCCTCACTTCGAGCTGGGATTCTATGTAGTTGTCATCGTGCCGCGGGCTGCTGTGGTAGGTGCGAATTGCGAGCCCGATTGGCTCCCCTTTTCGCCTGGCTGCCCCGAGGGCCCGGCCAACTCTTGAATTCGCTCCATCGGCGACAATGTAGTAATCCGCACTTGCGGTGAACTTCGACCCATCGCTCTTGTCCGACACAACGACATGATCAATTGCTCCGTGGTCGTCGAGGACCACGGAAGAGACCTCAGCTCCGAAAAGATACTTTGCCCCGACTCCTTGCGAATTCGACGCCACGGCCAAGTCCAGATCGCTCCGTGTCACGACATAACCGTAACTTGGGAAATCGGGATGATTTGGCCACGGAAGCTCCATCGTTTTTCCGAATCCGACAGATCTTAATCCGATATAGCGATGTTTGGTGGAAAGAAAATCTGACATTCCCATCGATTCGAGCTGTTTTACCGATCTTGGCGTCAGACCGTCACCGCAGGTTTTTTCTCGCGGGAAAGTCTTTTTTTCAATAACTGAGACATCAATACCCCTCATGGCCAGCCAATATGCGGCCGAAGACCCCGAGGGACCCCCACCGATGATTAGTACCTCTGCATGCAAGCTTTCGTTCGTCACCCACATAGATTAAGGGCAAATGGTTCATTTGGCCAAAGTGAACTTATTGTGCAGGCGGATTTGGAAACTTGGCCTAGTTTCGACAAAGATTTATCGAACGCCCGTTGTAGGTGGGTAACGCGGGTGGCGGTAGGTTAGGGTTTATGTCGAACGGAAATTTCCGTTGCGTTTTGGTTGGTATGAATTTAAGCGAGGTCTCGTGGCACAGTACCTGCCGATTCTGATTATGGCGGTGCTTTCGGCACTTTTTGCAGCTGGCTCATTTGTCGCCTCGGGTCTTTTGGCGCCTCAGCGACCGACTGCGGCAAAGAGGGCACCATACGAGTGTGGGATAGTTCCATCGGTTGAGCCGGTGGAACGCTTTCCTATCAGGTTCTACTTGATAGCCATGATCTTTATCGTTTTCGATATAGAAATTATCTTCCTGTATCCCTGGGCGGTGATATACAGGCAGCTTTCTACTTTTGGACTAGTGGAGATGGTGATTTTTGGAGTGACCGTCTTCGTCTCCTTTTTGTACCTGATTTCAAATGGGGCGTTGAACTGGGGACCGAAGAAGGCTTCTCTGCCATCAGATGCACAGATCAAAGGCACCGAGTCGGCGGTAACCGCCGAGTCGGCTGCGTGATTGAGGAGATTTCAGATTGGGATTAGAAGAGCTCAACCATAACTTCCTAACTGGAACGGTCGAGAATTTAGTCAAGTGGGCGAGGCAAAACTCTGTGTGGCCCGCTACATTCGGTTTGGCCTGTTGTGCCATAGAGATGATGTCGGCCGGTGCGGCAGACTTCGACTTGGCACGATTTGGGATGGAGGTCTTTAGGGCATCTCCGCGCCAAGCGGACTTGATGATCGTCGCCGGGAGGGTTTCCCAGAAGATGGCGCCGGTGTTACGCCAGGTTTACGACCAGATGATGGAGCCCAAGTGGGTGATTTCAATGGGAGTCTGTGCTTCGACGGGCGGAATGTTCAATAATTACGCAATCGTCCAAGGCGTTGATCAGATTGTCCCCGTGGATGTCTATGCGCCGGGGTGTCCGCCAGGACCTGAAACTTTGATGCACGCGATTTTGACGCTGCATTCAATGATCCGATCCGGTGAGATTACTAAGCGTCGTGAGATCTCTGGTAGAGGCGCTGGTCTGCAGCTTGAGGCCCCAGAACTTAGCAAGTTAGCTTCTCCGGGCCGTTCGAGTGTGACCATTGTCGGATCATCCTCTGCCGGAGGTGAGCGATAGTGTCAGATCTCGATTCCACTTTTGTCGAGAGGGATAGCTATTTTCAGACGGTGGCCGGTTTGAAAGAGGATGGTTACAATCTCCTCTCGGACCTTTGTGCGGTTGACTATCTCGATCATATCGACAGAGCTTTGCCCGAAGGGGTCACCAGGGAGCGATTTGAGGTTGTCGTCTCATTGACTTCGATGTCCATGAAAAAAAGACTCAGACTGAGGGTACCTCTGCCCGAATCGGATCCCGAGGTCGATTCACTCTTCCCCCTTTATCCTGGGGTGGAAGCGATGGAGAGAGAAGCTTATGACCTCCTTGGGATCAGGTTCAAAGGACATCCGGACCCCACGCGAATTCTCCTTCCACAGGATTGGGAGGGGCATCCATTACGTAAGGACTATTCGGTAGGCCGTATACCGGTGCAGTTCAAAGAGGTTAAAAGGACCCGATGACTACTATTCACACACCAGGTGGACCTCACAAGCATCCCGATGAAGAGGCCCGATATCAAGAGGCAGAGCCGGGCTTGATCGCAGAGACTTCCGAAGGCGCCCAGGAGATGGGGCCTCGCTCCTCGACAAAGACCGAAGAGCTGAGCAAAGAATTTGGAGCTGCACTGCGGCTTCCTGAGGGTATCGAATTAGATCCTGGGGATATCAATATTGAGACCTCTGAGGATCAGACGATGATCATCAACATGGGTCCGCAGCATCCCTCGACACACGGCGTCTTGAGGATCATGATGGAGTTGGAAGGGGAGACCGTCCTAAGGACCAAGCCGGTTATCGGATACCTCCACACCGGCATGGAGAAGACCGCCGAAGGTCTCACCTACCTCCAAGGTTCGACAAATGTAACCAGGATGGACTACCTCTCTCCGCTGCACAACGAACTTGTTTTCTCACTGGCCACAGAGGCTCTTTTGGGGCTTGAGCTTCCAGAAAGAGCTACTTGGATCCGTATGCTCATGGTTGAGTTGAACCGGATGAGTTCCCATCTCATGTGGATGGCAACCAACGGTATGGACCTCGGCTCAACCTCGATGATGATCTATGGCTTCAGAGAGCGTGAGATGATCCTCTCGTTCTTTGAGAAGGTGACCGGGCTCCGAATGAATCACAATTACATTCGTCCTGGGGGAGTGGCTGCGGACCTTCCTGACGGGTGGGAAGACGACGTGCTCGCGATCGTCGAAAATGTACCCCAGCGCTTGAAGGAGTATGACCAAGTACTGACGGGTCAGCCGATCTTTCGGGCAAGGGTCGACGGAGTCGGTGTTATTACCCAGGAACAGGCGATCGCACTCTCGGCCACTGGACCGGTACTGAGGTCTACCGGCGTACCGTGGGATCTCCGAAAGGACATTCCGTACCTCGCTTACGACCAGGTTGATTTTGATGTGGTCGTTGGAAGCGTCGGTGATACCTTCGACAGATATGCGGTTAGGTTCAATGAGATACTCGAGTCCAATCGAATCGTATCCCAGATAATCGAAAAGATGCCTAAAGGCGACTACAAGGTGGCTTCCAAGAAGGTGACCCCTCCGCCAAGGAAGCGTATTGACGAGTCGATGGAGGCGTTGATCCATCACTTCAAGATCTATACCGAAGGGTATAAGGTACCCGAGGGCGAGGTATACGTAGCCATCGAATCTCCCCGCGGTGAGCTCGGTTGTTACCTTGTTTCCGATGGAACGGCGAGGCCATACAGAATGCACATCAGGGGACCGTCCTTTGTAAATCTTCAGAGTCTCCCACCGATGCTGCACGGTGGATTCATCGCC
>JABEUO010000018.1 GCA_013044415.1 Acidimicrobiaceae bacterium | reverse complement strand
GTCCTGAAGGTCTCGCTCCTGATCCACCCCTCGAATACGGTCGCTCTTGGTCCCTTGGTCCCCGGTAACCCTCCGATGGACGGCCAGCAGGTCTGCCCTGACCCGAAGGCGGCCGCCGTCCGCTGGAACTGCCCCTCGCCGACGACCCCTGTCGACGATTGTTCTGATCCTGTCCTGATCCTTCTCGGTCCACTAAAATTCTCTCTCCTACGGCAATCTTTGCCCCGACAAAATTACCCGATGTAAATTCCGATTACTACGACGCTTCAAGAAGCTTTTCCCATTCGTCGAGGCTGAAATTCGGACCGAAACGGACATGCGAGCGACCCGACAGGTATTTTCACGCTTTCCCTGTCAGTGGCAACCATCCATCCTACCACTAATCGGGACAACCACGATACGATACACCGACAGCCAATGATTGTTCTTTCTCTGATTGTTCTTTCTCTGGCCCCAACTGAACTGCTGAACTCTGTTCTGATCTCGAGTAGCTGCCTCCCAGGACCATCGGAGTTCCGGGCGTCGTCTAGCGTCACTAGGTTGGCCACCGCAGACAGACTTCCCGAACCATCCGGGATCACGAGCCCGAGGTTCCTCGACCGTACCCCGCCGATTCAAGCTAATAATCTTCAGGCCAATAGACAAGCCAAATTAGCAATACACGCCATGCCCTAGATCCATAAGGCAAGATCTAGTCAGTCTCCGATCCCGGCAGCTAATATGCACAGACCTTAGGCTTGACATCTTTCCAAGGCCTAGCCGCCTCAATCTCTGCGGCAATAGCGATGATTTCGTGCTCCTTGGCAAATCCCCCGATCAACTGCACTCCAATCGGTAGTCCAGTCGTGGTCATATGTAGTGGTAGGGAAATAGCCGGCTGACCCGTCGCATTGAATTGGGGAGTAAATTGGATATAATCAAAGGTCCTCTCAACCCAATGCTTCGGTTCCGAAAGGTACCCTAGCGGGGCTGGCGGTCTCGCGAGGGTTGGGGTTAGCAGAATATCAAAGCCGTCGTCCTCCCAGAAGCTCAGCATTCTCCGGCGAAAAGCGGCTATCCAAGTGGTCGCTTCTAAGTAGCTAGCCACCGAAGTTTTAAGCCCCAAACTAGCAAGGTATTGGTTCTCAGGCTCAAATTCCCCTGGCCCTACTTCCCGCCCGAGGAGCCTTGAAAAATTTTGGAGATCGGCTGATACCCAGCACGCAGCGATGGTGGTAAATATCGGCTGAAACTCCTCCTCTTCCATAGCTTTAGGGTGGGCTTCCACTACCTCGTGTCCAAGTTCCTCTAGAAGTGCCCCAGTTGTTGCCACAGCAGCCTTACAATCCGCGTCGGGCTCTCGCCCTGGTATAGCTGGATGGTCCAAAAGTGCTACCTTCATCCGCCGCGGCTTGGTAGAGGCGGCATCGAAATAGGACGAAGGGGGAGGCCATGGTGTAAAGGGGTCGCCCGTTCGGTATCCACAAATGACGTCCAACACGGCTGCCGAATCCCTAACCGACCTCGTCAAGACGTGGTCAATAGTTGCTCCATTCCAAGCGTCCGCCATCAGTGGACCCTGAGAAACTCGACCCCGGGAAGGCTTCAGCCCAACCAACCCGCAGCAGCTCGCTGGGATCCGAATCGAACCACCCCCATCATTGCCGTGGGCGACTGCGACCATTCCCGACGAAACCGCAGCAGCTGAACCGCCGGATGACCCGCCAGGAGAATATTCAGGATTCCAAGGATTGCGAGTCGGTCCGTAACTAGTGGGCTCTGTGGTAATTGTCGACCCGAGTTCGGGACAGTTCGTCCGACCCAGAACAATAAAGCCCGCTTTTTTGAAAGCAGATACCAGATACGAATCTATCGGCGAGTGCCAGTCGACATCTCTCAGGATCTTCGTTCCACCGTAATGGGGCTCCCCCTGCATCAGTCCGCCAAGGTCTTTAAGCAACAAGGGAACACCGAAAAATGGTTTCGCTTTCTCCGCCCTACGCTCGGCCTCAATCAGCGCAGCTTCAAAACGCTGATGAATAACGGCGTTGAGAGTCGGATTAATTGCTTCGATGGCCGAAATTGAAGCATTCAGAACTTCACGAGGTGACACTTTTGCTTGTCTGATAAGCTCAGCTTGACCCAACGCATCTAAGCGCAAGATATCATTATCCATCGCTTTTCACCTCGAAATCCGATAGCCAAAATTCAGTCTTCAATGGACCGAGCAACCACGGCCAAGCCGCACCATACTTGCCTACAAGGCATCGGAGCAGATGTAAAGGACCGAGCAGACTAGCACGCTTTGCGACCTCGCTTTCTCTAAGGTTATACGATTACAAGGGAGCTACATCTGCACCGAGGCCCCACAAGCAGCTAGCGGGACTTCGCTATTCACCAGCCCGATTATCCCAGAAATGGTCGTGGGAATTTATCCTGTTCATTCCGCCGTCAGGGTGCCTCAGCTGGTCGGCGAGTGGTAAAAACCATCGCTACCGGTCTAGCCGCCTTAATCTTCGAACTTCGTCAAACGCTGCTAGCCAATGACGATGGATCTTTGGGCACTGGTCATGCACTGCAATGCAACAAATTCGATATGCGAGTGCCGATGATTGCCGAAAACTAAAGTGGGTCCGACAGAATCCGTCGGACCCACTTGGAATAGTTATCTCGACTAATTACCCCATTACCTGCAGCTCGCCTGAATTACTACTCGTCGGCAACGATCGAACCAACCCGGTCGGCTAAACCTGGATTTCGCTTCGACAGCACTGAGGCGTATATGACAGCTAGGACCACCACAACCAATGCTATGTATGGATACCAGTTGTAGGGGGTCACCTGACCAGGCTTGGCTAGGTAGTACAAAGGAACAATGATAAAAAGAGCCCCCAGAACTGGAAGTACTAGGTGTCTGACGACTTTAAAATCAGCGGGCTTGTACTTCTTGTAGTAAAAAGGCAGGGCAAGGTTGGCCAAGAGGTAAACAAGCAGGACCAAAATGGTTCCCATCGTCGATGACTCAGCAAAAAAGTTGATCGGGTCCATCGTTCCTGACCCAAATATATGTGCTAGCGCCCAGCCGCCAATCAGCAGAACCGATATCCCGACAAATACTAAGATTGCGTTCATTGGCGTACGTCGCTCCTGATGAACTTTCCCTATCGCCGAAGGCAGTAATCCCTCCCTACCTGCTGAAAAAATCAATCTTGCCTGTGAGTTCGTACCAGCAACCAGTGCTCCAAGTGTTGAAGTCATTCCTGCAAGGTAAGCAAAGAAGGCCAGTATCGCGACCGTACCATTTGCTACGGTGATAAAGGGGATCGCCGCATTTCCCAACTTGGTGACGTTATAGTCAAAACCGGTCACGGTTGCGTAGGCAAAGACTATGTAGCTGACGGACATAATGGCCACGGAAGCGAAGACCGCCTTTGGCACGTTCCTCCTCGGATCGTTTGTCTCCTCGGCGAGGGCTGCTGAATTCTCCCATCCGATAAATAGATAGATGGCAAGGGGAAAGCCAGCAGCTAGACCGGACATTCCGTTGGTAATGTGGCTCGGCTCAAAAGGGGTCAACGAGAGGTGCCCTCCACTTTGGATGATTGCCACAATCGAGACGATGAAGAGTACCGCTATCTCGAAGGCAAAGAAGAATCCGGCAACCTTGGTGGAAACCGACACCCCTCTGATCATCAGCATCACCGCAAGGACGGTGAGGACGGCCGTAAGGATGCCCCAGGGAACATTCCACTTTAGATAGTGGCTAAGAAGGATCGACAAAAACCCTCCGGAGATGGCAATTACCGAGGCCATGGCCACGATATAGCCAACTCCAGCAAGGATGGCTGTCGTCACTGCACTAGTAGGTCCGAAGGACTTGCCAACGAAGGTAATGAAACCGCCCGCAGAAGGCTGCGCCTTCGAAAACTCAGACAATGTGTTCGCTAGAAATGCAATTGCAATTCCTGCGGCAACAATGGTAAGTGGGGACGCTACGCCCGCTGTTATCGCCAGGAAGCCAAATCCAAAAAAGAAGCTCATGGCAGGCCCGATGTTGGCCATCGTCGCCGCTGAGATATCTATAATTCCTAAAGAACCCGAGCGCAGTCTGTGCTGTTGGTGCGGAGGTGCCATCGATTGTGGCTCAACCTCCGTTGCCGAAAGCTTTCCGGGAACCATTGAATCACTTTGGTCCATTGGAATTATCCTCCATATCGTCGATAGGTGTGCTCCATTGCACACCAAAGAGCAGAAATACCTCGGGTCGCTTGGAACAGACGCCGGACTTGGTCACCTGCTCGAAGCTTTCGAGGATTCCATCGGAGAACTATACCAAGTGTCGTTCTGTGACACTAGACAAATATATGAATATTAACTGCAGGGAAGAAAAAAGATTCGACGAAGGTCAAGAGATCAGCCCGGCAAGCAGTGCACACGCCGGCCACTGGCCCCACCCAGACCGTGAAGCTAATAGCGCCGCTGCTTGATCTTGAATCAAAGGTGTCGCCTGGTATGGGTAACCCGAGAATCCTAGCCCGAGCCAAGTCGACTCGGAGAACTGATATGCCCCATAATAACCATTACCGGTATTATCGGAATAGTTGCCGCCGGATTCGCAGTCGCGAATCCTTGTGAGATCGCTTGTAAGGGAAGAACTCTGATTGAGCGGCGGACTCTGAACGATGGTCCTGATTCCACCTGGTGATGGCAATCCTTGCACGGTGTTCTGTCGAGCTTTCCTGGCGAGGGCCTGTTGTATTAGGGTTTCGATCTGCCCATTCACTTGGGAAAGTACGGACTGCTCAGCTGTTACTCTGTTTGCAAGTGAGGTCTCTGCGGCAGACAAAGTTGCAAGCTTCGACTTCAGGGAGACGAGTTGATTGTCAAGGGCTAGCTCCTGCTGGCTGATTTGAAGGGTTAGGAAGCGCAGTTCCTGCGTAGTGTCAGAAACCGACATTGACGACAAATTCTCAAAATCTAACTTGAGAAGATAATCCTGCTGCGTCGAGGAGAGCAACCGTCCCAACGACGTCACTCCAAACCCACCTACGTAGACGTTGATGGCCGCCCTAGTCAAGGCGCTCTCTAGTTTCTTGACCTTCCCCCGTTCCGTCGTCAAACTTGTCTGCGAACTTGCTATATTCGCGTTCAGCTGATTTATCTGACCCTCAATATTTCCACGTTGGATGACAAGCGATCTGACAGCGGAGGAGTCTGAAGTTATTTGATTAGCGATCGATGATGCCTGTTCTTGAAGGGCACTTTGGCTAGCACTTGCTGGTGAAGAGAGATCAGTAATACTCACAAGAACCGAAGCGAAAAGCGTTAGCCTTATCAGAGCGGAGACCCCCACTCGGCAACCACTACTTTGCAAATTCTCGACACCTTTCCCCCTCAGGCGACTCATGAAAGGCTTGTCCAAGATCGTTTGACGATCTACCTTACGGCTGAGAATAAAGTCGGCTGAGATTGGATAATTTTAATCGAACAATATATGTTAGCTTCAATTCAACCAAACCTTAGCTTCACCAACTTCTACCAGGCAGACAAGTACCGATAGCAAGTCGCTGAAACCTTTCCAAGGTCTAAGTGGTCGAGGTCAGTCCCTTTGTCTCGATCGAGGGAAATAAGGCTCCACCGATTCAATGGTGAATCGAGTATTCAGGCTCATGAAACCAGTTTTAC
>JABEUO010000115.1 GCA_013044415.1 Acidimicrobiaceae bacterium | reverse complement strand
GTGAAGCCTTTTTCAACCGAGGATCTAATAGGTCTTCCCGCCCTTACCTCATCTTTGAGTCTCTCGAAGAAGACGATATAGGAGTCGACCGTGACACCTATGGAGACGATCAACCCCGTTACCCCCGAAAGATCCAGCGTAAGACCGGTCGAGTGGCCCAAATAAGATACGATCCCCCAAAGCATCGCTGCGGTTGTTCCAAGACCCAAAAAGACCACCAGGCCAAGTGCCCGATAGTAGATGATCGCATAGATCATTACGAGCAAAAGTCCGCCGATGCCGGCGAGGACTCCGGCTTTAAGTGAGGCCTTTCCCAGAGTCGCCGACACCGTCTGAACCGTCTGCTGTTGGAGCTGCACGGGAAGCGCTCCATACCGTAGGACGAGGGCGAGGTTATTCGCCTGGGTCTGTGTGAAGTTTCCTCTAATCTGCCCCGTGCCACCGAAGGATTTTGAATTAATCTGCGGCGCCGACTCGACTACGTCGTCTAGAACGATTGCGACATCTTTTTGGTAGTTTGCGGCAGCTATCTTGTCAAAGATCGGAGAACCAGACGAGGTCAAGGTGAAGTCGACTACCCAGTTGCCACTCGAATCCACTCCGGCATAGGCAGTCTTAAGAATGTTTCCACTGGCTTGGGAAGGCCCGAGTACGAATCGCGGGCCCGTCGTTCCTTGCTGAGGGAGTATCACATTTGCGCTTGGGTGATTTGCGCTTTGACTAGTTGTTGGCGCATAGGCCATTAAGTTCGACTGAGCCTGTGTGGTGGGACATGCCGCAGCGGGAATCGAACTCTTCTTGATCGACTTTGGAGGGGGAGTGTAAGCCGGTATAGCGCACAAGACCGTTCTGAACTCGAGCTGGGCCGTTTGTCCGATAAGTGCCAAGGCACTATTGGGATTTTTAATTCCCGGTAACTGGACGACGATATTCTGTCCCTGGGAGGAGATGTTCGGTTGAGCAACACCCAGGCCATCCACTCGGTTCCTAATAATGGAGATAGTCTGGTTTAGCACCGCTTGGCTGACCGGCTTGACCGGTTTGTAGACGACCGATGCCCCACCTTGCAGATCGAGCCCCAATACGGGCTTATATCCCAGGACTAAAACTGCCGCAAATGCCCCTAGCGAGACCACGACTGAAGCTATGACTGAAAACAACAGATAGGATCTGCGCAACTTAGCGGTAACTCCTCAAAATCCACCGACTGGAAAATCGACTCGACAACTAACTATTTCGCTTTCCGTCGCCGGGCTGATCCTCATCACCATCTTTAGGGTCAATCTGCTTTTCGTCGAGGTCCAAGCTGCTCAGGTCGTCAGGAACTGAACTTCCAGAGTTATAATCGTCCTGATCTGCGCTATCATCATCAGAATCGGCAAAGCCCCCAGATAATGGGTCGGTACTAAGCCTGTTGAGCGAAGTTCTAGCGAATATCACTTCTATATCCGGGGCTATTTCCACCCACACCTTGTCGGCGACTACCTGAGTTACCCTCCCATAGATACCACCGGCGGACATTACGTGATCGCCATCACCTATTTGACTCTGTGCCAACCTCTGCTTTTTCGCCTTCTGCTGCTGTGGACGCAGAATCAGCATGTACATAATTAGAAAGAGAACCAATAGTGGCAACAATGACGTCAACGCGCGACCCTCCGTAAAGAACAACAGAGTAGCTTACCAACAAAGCACCAAATCTCCCCGCGTAACCAAGAATCACTCAGCGCTAATCAAGTATTGCGCCAAATCGACCTGATCTCAGCCCTAAGGTCATCGAAAGCTCCCTCGGTGATAGCGACTCTGATCTTGGCCATCAGTCGTGACATAAACCAAAGGTTATGTACCGCCAGGGCAGCGCCTGCCGAGGATGGATCGACCCGCAAGAGGTGCGAAATTAACGATCGCGGTAATCTCTGACACGTTGGACAGGGACAGTCCCGTTCAATGGGAGCGTCCAGAAATAGGTTCTCCCTCCTCCTTAAATGAACCTTTCCATCCATAGCGAGTGCCGTGCCGTGCCGTGCAAGCCTCGTAGGTGAGACACAGTCAAACATATCAACGCCACGGGCGACCCCCTCGACAATGGTGTAGGGGTCTCCGACTCCCATTAGATAGCGCGGGCTCTGCGGAGGCAGGTACTGGGTCACCAATTCGACGATTCCCACCGTCGTGTCCCTATCTTCTCCTACGGCCAAACCACCTATCGCATAGCCGTCAAAACCTATCTCCACCGTCGCTTGAGAGGAAGCTATTCGCAGGTCGACCTCTGTACCTCCTTGAACGATCCCGAATAGGGCTTGGTCACACCTCGACTTGGAATTACGTGCCCGCCTTGCCCACTCGATGGTGAGTTCGAGCGCTTTGGCTAGTCTCTCTCTATCATTAGGGAGCATCGTGCAGACGTCCAACACCATTGCGATGTCCGCCCCCAGTGATTCCTGCACTTCGACTGCCAATTCTGGAGTCAACTTATGAAATGAGCCGTCATAAACAGACTTAAAAGTAACCCCTGAACTTTCAAACTTGGCATCTAAGCTCATGACCTGGAAGCCACCGGAGTCAGTAAGCATCGCTCCGTCCCACCCAGCAAAACGATGTAACCCACCGACCTTTTTAACTACATCTGCGCCAGGCCGAAGCATTAGATGATACGTATTTGACAGCAAGACGTCGAAACCGGCCTCGGCAACGACCCACGGGGGGGTAAGCCGAACCATTCCCCTCGTACCAACGGGCATGAAGAAGGGCGTTTCGACGTTCCCATGGGGTGTGGTTAGTACTCCCATCCTTGCGAGCTTATCGTTTGCTAGAATTTGCAAGGAAAACTGCCTCACCCACCCGCCCCCTTGGACAGCAGCATTGCATCACCAAAGGAGAGGAAACGGTACCCATTTTGCAATGCGTACTCGTACACTTCCCTCCAGGCGGGACCATAAAATGCTGAAATCAGCACAACAAGGGTCGATCTTGGCACATGAAAGTTTGTCATCAATATGTCTACTACTTGAAATCTAAATCCCTCTCGAACAAAGAGGTCCGTCCGTCCCGATAGCTCGCCGGTCAGTTTCGCCGATTCGAGGGCCCGCAATACAGTGGTGCCCACGGCCAGTACGCGTTTTGCTTGGGTAATCTTTAGCCAAGACTCAACGGGTATGTCATACGCCTCTTCGTGCATTTTGTGGTCAGACAGATTTTCTGACTTGATCGGCAAGAAGGTACCCAGTCCGACGGCAAGGTCGATCTTTACGATCTCAATTCCTTTGGCCTCGATAGCCGAGATTGTGGCTTGGTCAAAGTGGAGTCCGGCAGTTGGAGCCGCAACCGAGCCCTCCCTAGCTGCGAACACGGTTTGATAACGCTCAGGATCTGAAAGTTCGGCCTCAATGTAGGGTGGAAGGGGGATTTCGCCGAGTCGCTTGGCAAGCTCTGCGTCTACTATTCGAACCAACCGAAGGCCAGAACTGTCCTCGGAGCGGACTTCAAGTACCGGGCTCTCGTCAACGACCAGCACCTCGCCGCCTTTTATCCGCTTGCTCGGACGGATAAGTGCCTTAAAATTCCCTTCACCATCACCCTCTATCAGCAGTACCTCGCAACTTCCCCCTGACTTCCTCCTCAGCCTTAGCCTGGCGGGAATGACCTTTGATTCATTCACCACCACGACGTCACCGGGAAGCAAAACATCGGGGAGGTCACTAACCAGGCGGTTAACTATGGCTTTGGGACCGTGCCGAGCATCGAGAAGACGAGCCGAGCTTCGCTGCTCAAGGGGGTGTTGGGCGATTCGTTCCTTTGGTAGCGAGTAGTCGTATGCGCCAAGGTCTCCCTGAGAAAGCCTACTTCCTTCTGCCAATCCACCCTCCTTTAGGCGCGTTAGCCTGTATCCCCTGTTGATAAAGGGTCCCTTCACAAAATAGGCATTTATGAAAAGGCTACCTATGATAAAGGCTATTTATGAACGGGGATACAGACTAGTTCGAAAGGTAAGGGACTAGCGGTTTTGAGGGAAACCGAAGTCTACGCCTTCTCGATGTTCCTGCGGCCATCGAGATGTCACCGCCTTTAGCTTGGTATAGAAACGAACTCCATCCTCCCCGTGGACGTGAGTATCACCAAAGAGTGAATCCTTCGCTCCTCCAAAAGAGTAATACGCTACCGGGACGGGAATCGGGACGTTAATCCCGACCATGCCTGCATCAATAGACCTCTGGAAGCGCCTTGCGGCACCTCCGTCTCTTGTGAAAATTGCCGCACCGTTAGCGTATGGGTTTGCATTTACCAATTCAATCGCCTGTTCGAAGTCTTCAACCCTGACCACCGACAGCACCGGTCCAAAGATCTCGTCCCTATAGACGTCCATGTCGGGACGAACTTCGTCGACCAGCGAAGCACCCAGAAAGAATCCACCGTTTTCGGCTGAGTAGAGGGCATGGCTTCTCCCGTCGGTAATTACCTTTGCTCCTTGACTCATGGCAGAGTCAATGTAACCCGCTACCCGGTCACGGTGGGCCCGAGTCACCAGTGGACCCATCTCCGAGGAAATCTGGTCCCCAGGTCCGATCTTAAGCGCGGCCATTTTAGTTTGGATCGCAGCCACTAGTTCGTCTGCCACTCCGCCTACTGCGACTACCACCGAAATTGCCATACACCTCTCGCCCGCCGACCCGTATGCAGCCGATACCGCGGCGGTTGCTGCGCCATCTACGTCTGCGTCTGGCAAGACGACCATATGGTTTTTCGCCCCACCAAGGGCCTGTACCCGCTTCTTCTCCGCTGCGGCCCTTTCGTAGATGTATCTGGCGATCGGAGTTGAACCCACAAAACTCACGGCCTTTATCTTTGGGTGGCCCAGAATAGCATCGACGGCGACCTTGTCACCTTGAACTATGTTGAAAACGCCCTCTGGAAGACCGGCCTCCTGGAACATCTCGGCGAGCAGGAAAGACGACGACGGATCTTTCTCCGACGGCTTGAGTATAAATGTGTTACCCGCGGCAATCGCGATTGGGAACATCCACATCGGGACCATTGCTGGAAAGTTGAATGGAGTAATACCCGCAACCACCCCAAGCGGCTGGCGTATCGAATAAGTATCAACGTCCTTAGAGACTTGGTCAGAAAGCGATCCCTTGAGAAGTTGAGATATGCCACAAGCAAACTCGAGTACCTCTTGTCCCCTCTTCACCTCACCCAGTGCATCGGAAAGTACCTTGCCATGTTCGGCGGTGATCAGTTTTGCCACGTCCTTTGCTCGTTGCTCAAGGATTTCGCGAAAATTAAAAAGTACCCTTGTGCGTTGTGCCAACGAGGCATCGCTCCAGGACTCGAAGGCCGCAGTCGACGACGTTACGGCCTCGTCGACTTCGGCTGCGTCAGCCAAGCCAACCAGCTTTGTCACCTCACCTGTAGCGGGATTGAACACCTCCGAGGTTCGGTTGGACCTTGAGGGTACCGCCTTATTGTCTATAAAATGCGAAACTGTTTCTAAAGCCATCTATTTCCCTGCCTTGAATAAGTATGCCAATTCAATTGCCGAAATAACCATCTATCTCGACATGAGCTAGTGCCTGTTTACCCTTTCTTTTGAGGGAGACAGGCACGACGAGTGATCAGCTTGCGGCGGCCTTCGACGCCTCGGTAATTGCTAAAGCGAGGATCTCGGCACCATCGACAGCCTCTTCTTCCGTGATCGAAAGTGGTGGTGCGATTCGAAGCACATTACCCAGCAGTCCTCCCTTGCCCACCAGCAAGCCCTTTGACTTAGCCTCCTCGGAAACCGCTGAAGCGAGAGGTGCGGAAGGCACGACACTTCCTGGCTCACAGATCTCTACGCCGATCATTAGACCTTTGCCCCTGACGTCGGCCACGATAGGCACCTCCCCTACGAGTCCTTTTATACGATCAAAGATTATTTTTCCTGTCTTGACTGCATTGGCTTGCAAATCATTTGAAAGCAGATAGTCGAGATTTGCGTTACCTGCGGCTGTAGCCAACGCAGTACCACCAAATGTTGAAATCGAGGACGCAGCGAGTGAATCCATGATCTCCGGCCTAGCTATTACACCGGCTAGTGCCATACCATTGCCTATCCCCTTGGCAAAGGTAATCAAGTCAGGTGTCAGGTTGTGAGCCTGATATCCCCAGAAATGCTGGCCAGTTCGCCCCCAGCCGGTTTGCACTTCATCGGAAATGTATAAGATCCCCCGCTTATCCAACACCTCTTTCAGAGCACCGAAATATCCGTCGGGAGGCATTGAAAAACCACCCACGCCTTGGATCGGTTCTGCGATCAGCGCCGCCACGTCGCCAGAGGTGCAGGTTTGGAGAACATCCTCGAGATCCCAAAGGCCCCTCTGGAGGTATTCAGAGTCTGATAGACCCGCTAAAGGTCCACGTAGTCTCGACCCTCCTTGGAGGTATGTGACGTTAAGCGGGCTGAATGAAGTAGGAGAATAACCACTGTTGCCCGTCACCGCAAGGGAAGAAAAAGACCTTCCATGGTAGCTGTTCCTTATGGCCAATATTTGATTCGATCGCCTGAACCCGCTAGCGAGTAGGAGCGCTGCATCATTAGCCTCCGTGCCCGAAGTCGTGAAAAATACCTTGGCATCCTCAATTCCCGACAAGGATGAAATCTTCTCGGCGAGTTCGACCATAGGCGAAATCAGATAGAGGGTCGATGAATGGATCATCTTGGCGGCTTGTTTCTGAATCGCCTCGACCACCTCAGGAACTGCATATCCCGTCATGGTGGTCAGGATTCCTCCAAAAAAATCCAGATAGGTCCGCCCATCCGAAGCAGTTACGTATCTCCCAGAACCCGACACCAATTCGATGGGTTCGTTATAATACAACGCAATCCACTTAGGCATTACGGCCTTATGCCGCCTCAACAGGTCGTCAGAAGACATCTTCTCCCCCTAGCTCACTATCAAATATCCAAAACGATTAAACCTTAGCACTATTTGTAACATCGTTTGTACTATTTATTGTACTGTTACAATAGAATGGGGTGAATTTCTCGCCTCTCATGAGAAACCATTCCCAAGGAGTTGGATCTTGAGCCAAGTGCCTACAGATAGGGCCAAGGGGGCGGGTAATAGTGATGAACTAACCGCTGCCATCATTGCTAGCGGAGAAAGGACCGTCAAGGGCCTGATCGCTAAATATATTGACCTGTACAACGCGCAGAGGCTTCAGCCAGGTGATCGACTTCCCCCAATTCGCAAAGTAGCTACCGATGTCGCAATGAGTCCAACGTCAGTGGGCCTTGCCTGGCGGTACCTCTCCGAACAGGGCTACATAATCGGTCAGGGTAGAAGCGGAACCTTTGTAGCTCATCGTCCGCTAACTAAAGCCCGCCAAGAGCAGACCAGGTGGAATCCGGTTCCCAACCACTCGAGTTCCATGGTGGACCTTTCCCTCGGCTTCCCGGACCGTAATCTTTTGCCAAAATTGGCCTCGAGCAGTTTTGAAAAGATAATTGATCTTTCCGCGTCGGGCTATCACGAGGACCCAGTCCTACCGGAACTAGCGGAAAGGCTCTATGAGCTGTTTCCCTTTTCGAAAGAAGACTCCGCAATTACGGTCGTAGACGGATCCCTAGACGCCATTGACCGCCTTCTAAAAGAGGTCGCCTCAATGGGAGATGCGGTGGCGGTCGAAAATCCTAACTTTCCTGCAATTTTTGATCTCGTCGAGGTCAACTCGCTAATACCCATACCAGTAAGTATGGATTCCAGCGGGATTGTGCCTGACTCACTAGAAGAGGCGATTAACGCTGGTGCAAGGGTACTGATAACCCAACCGCGCTCGCAAAACCCAACGGGGTGTTCTAGGAGCCAAGAACGTACACGAAAACTCGCTTCGGTAATCCAGGCGTCATCGGAGAGCTTCTTCATAATCGAAGACGACCACTCCGCAATGATCTCATGTTCTGAGTTTGACTCCTTCGCTCATTTGCTCCCTGGCAAGACGGCGCACATCATCAGCTTCTCCAAGTCTCACGGACCGGACCTAAGAATCGCCGCCATATTTGCTCCCGACGAAATAATCAATAAGATCGAATACCGGCGCAGGCTCGGGCCAGCTTGGACCTCAAAGACACTCCAACATATACTCGCCAATCTCCTGGCAGACCCAAAGGCCATAGCAAAAATAAGCAAAGCCCAAGAGGTCTATCGTCGGCGAAGGCTCGGCCTAGGAAAAGAAATGGCTGGTAACTGGAGTGTCTCACCACCCACCGACGGCCTCAACCTCTGGATTCGGGTCGAGGACGAAACTCAAACACTCATTTCACTAGCGTCTAAGGGAGTAGTTGCCGCGCCTGGTAGCCATTTTTGGCTCAACGGACCTAGCTATCCGGCCATCCGCCTGACCTTGGCTTTTGCAGACCACGACGAAGAGAACTTAACTATGGAGATTGCGGCTTCTATAGCACAGAGGTCGACATCTTTCAGAATGTAGCCGACGCGTCCTAGTCCCACCAAAGACCGATCTAATCCTGATCGATCTCCGAGAACAAGTCCTCCATCGGCTGATGGTAGTCAGGAACGTAGTTAAGTCCTAGATGCGCATAGGCAAGTTCCGAAGCTACCCGACCCCTTGGCGTCCTCAAAACCATGCCACTTTGGACCAAAAAAGGTTCATAGAAATCCTCTAAGGTCTCCTTGTCTTCTCCTAGTGACACCGCCAATGAACCAAGGCCCACACCACGACCAGCGAAGTTGGTACAGAGCAACGAAAGGATCTTTATATCAACGGAATCCAGGCCAAGTTTATCTACGCCAAAGACACCAAGACCATCCCTTGCTGTTTTCAGGTCTATCTCAACCCTTCCCTCGACTTCTGAATAGTCTCTAACCCTCTTCAAAAGCCGATTAGCCAGCCTCGGCGTCCCCCGTGATCGAATTGCAATCTCTCGAGCCGCGTCTTCGTCAATGGCTATATTGAGGATCCTGGCGGCCCGCAAAACTATAGCGTGGAGTTCATCTACAGAGTAGAACTCCAGCCTTCCGATAATGCCAAAGCGGTCGCGAAGTGGGCCAGTTAGCATTCCTACCCGAGTCGTAGCGCCGACCAAAGTAAAGTGATCGAGATCGATCCTTACCGAACGCGCCGTCGGTCCCTTTCCAACCAGCACATCTATCTTGTAGTCCTCCATGGCAATGTAGAGCATCTCCTCAATCTGGTGAGGAATGCGATGGATCTCGTCTATGAACAGAACGTCTCCATCCTTTAGATCCGAAAGTATCGCCGCGAGGTCGCCCTGTCTTACTAATGCCGGTCCGGAAGTAACCCTAAAATTTGTCCGCATTTCATTGGAGATCAATGAGGCAAGCGATGTCTTGCCCAACCCGGGAGGTCCGCCAAAGAGAAAATGATCTACTGGCTGATTACGGAGCCTTGCTGCCTCCAAGACGATTCCAATGCGCTTTACCAAGTCCCTCTGTCCGATAAATTCAGAGAGTCTCGTCGGCCTCAGTAGATTCTCATTGGATGCATCGTGATCCCAGTCCCGGTTTAAACTTGGGTCTACGATTCCCCTGCCACTGCCTTCTCCGACAGATGGAGACGGGTCGCCATCTGCGCTCACGATTACTTCTCGCCTAGGGCTCACCTAGCCATACTCCTCAAACAGAACCTTACCGCCTGAGCTACCGAAGCGTCTTTTGGAATAAGAGGTAAAGTAGCCGATATTTCTGCCTTGTCGAATCCCAAACCCAACAGGGCCGATAGTACTTCAGACTGCAACTCGTTGACTTCGCTACTAGATGGGGTGGTCCTGTCGACTAGGAGGTCCTTGGGCAACCTGCCAGAGAGCTCGGTAATCAGCCTCTGGGCCAACTTCTTGCCGACCCCAGGCGCTACACAGATTGTATCTAGGTCCGACTCCTCGACTGCTTTCCATAGTCTTTCACGTCCAATGGTCCCCAGCAAAGACATCGCAGCAGCCGGACCTATTCCGGGGATCTTTCGCAACACGTCAAAACCGATTCGGTCGGCCTTTTCCAGAAAGCCGAAAAGCTGGGTTCCATCCTCTTTGGTTACCGAACGTATGTAGAGACTCACCGTCTCCCCTGGCTTTAATCGACCAATTGTGGACTTGGCAACTTCAACCTGATATCCGACCCCAGAAACTAACACAACTATGGAAGCGTCATCTACGGGCTCGAGCATCTCCCCAACGAGCTGGACTATCACCGCGTACCACCAGAAAATGCTCGACTTCTAGCGCTGAGTACCTGGTGATGGTATGCGAGGCCAATCGCGTCGGCTACATCAGGTGGCTCCGGGGTATTTTGGAGGGAAAACTCGATCTCGACCATTCTTTGAACTTCACGCTTGGTAGCCGAACCGGTTCCACAAAGGGTCATCTTCACTTCGTTTGACGAATAACTCACTACCGCCGCCGAAGACTTAGCCGCAGCAACCAACGCTACCCCACTTGCCTGTCCGACACTCATGGCCGTCTTGGCATTGGTTTGAAATAGAACCCTCTCGACTACAACTACCTCGGGAGGGAACTCGGTAAAAAGCTTGCAAAGCTCTTCAAATAGTTCAGCTAAGCGCTTCTCGATGCCCAAGCTCGGAGAAGTCTCGATAACCCCTGCACACTCGATCGACTTGAACGGAGCGGGATGAAGAACCGCAAATCCACATCTAGTGAGACCAGGATCTATACCGATGACATACATGTGTTCGATACTACTGCCTTAGATCGATGAACCGTGCACCAGCCTAGCTCACCGACCTAAGGGCATCTAAGAGCTCTTCGGTCGGCTGGAAAGTCAGCCCCGCCCTGGTTCGTTTGGCATAAACTACTTCGCCCTCACCATCGAGAACGAATACCGATCTGCGATAGAACCCTAAAGGCCCGAGTACGCCGTAGAGTTCGGCAACCTCCTTCTCCTCGTCACAGAGGAGCGGAAAGGTGATCTGATTCTTCTCGGCGAAAAGCGCGTGGCTTTGGGCACCTTGAGCGGAAATGCCAAATACCTTTGCTCCAAAAGAGTTAAATTCCATTAGGGAGGTCGAATAGGACCTGAGTTGAGCGGTGCAGACCGGCGTATGGTCCTCTGGATAGAACACCAGCACAACGGGATGCCCTCGATATGCTTTTAGCTGGTACTCGCCTTCTGGCACACCAAATAGCGTGAAATCGGGTGCAACATCACCGACGGAAACGTCCACAGACTATCCCTCCAAAGCTTCGATTATTTCATCTGGAATGTCAAAGTTTGCGTATACGTTCTGCACATCGTCGTTATCCTCGAGTGCGTCAATGAGTTTCAATATCTTTCGAGCATCATTCTCTGAATCAATTTCAATCGTAGAACTCGGAACGAGACCCAACTCGGCTGAGAGGACCTTGAAACCTGCGGCTTCCAAGCCGGCCCTGACGGCAGCTAGGTCCGATGGTCCGGTTGTGATTAACCAAGTATCACCGTTGTCGGTAACATCTTCTGCTCCAGCTTCGAGTGCAGCCAGAGTCACCTCGTCCTCTTCTAAATCTCTGGGCAGTTCGATTTGGCCCTTCCGTTCAAACTGCCAGGCAACCGCACCGGGCTCAGCCATGGCACCACCATTTTTAGAAAAGCAAGATCGAACGTCTGCACCGGTTCGGTTTCTGTTGTCAGTCAGGCACTCGACGATTATCGCGACCCCGCTGGAGGCGTATCCTTCGTAAGAGACCGCCTCGTACCTTACACCCTCTAGCTCGCCGGTGCCTCGCTTAATTGCACGCTCGATGGTGTCGAGAGGAACAGAAGCCTCCCTCGCCTTTGCAAACATAGTACGCAGGGTTGCGTTAGAACTAGCATCCCCGCCTCCTTCGCGGGCGGCCACCTCTACCTGGCGAATCAACTTGGCAAAGAGCTTCCCACGAGCCTGGTCTTGGGCCCCTTTTTTGTGCTTTATAGTCGCCCATTTGGAGTGTCCAGACATCTATTCCTCGCTATTTCTCTGACAGAATCTTTGATACAAACAACTGATGCAAGCGCGTATCTCCCGTGAGCTCTGGGTGAAACGAACAGGCCAACAGCCGATCCTGTGCACAGACTACCGGGACTACCCTGTGGGTGTCGTCATCGAAGCTATAGCTGACCTCGGCCAAAATAGCAACTTCTTTGGCAACCTTCTCCACCACCGGGGCTCTGATAAAAACCGCTCTGACAGGTGGGCCATCAATCCCATTTACCACAAGATCGGCCTCGAACGATTTAATCTGCCGACCGAAGCCGTTTCGCCTGACGGCTATGTCCATAAGAGCAAAACCGTTCTGGTCCGACCTACCGTCAAGAACCTCCCTAGCCAGAAGGATCATCCCGGCGCAAGTGCCAAACGCGAAAAGCCCCTCGCTTAGCGCCTTCGCAACTTCTAAAAGAAGGCCAGAGGACTCAAGGAGCATTGACATAGTTGTGGATTCACCGCCCGGAAGTATCAGGCCATCAACACCAGAAAGATCCTTCGGGCTACGAACCTCCCTTGTGGATACACCCAGTTCCGAAAGTACTGCTATGTGCTCTTGAAAATCACCCTGAAGCGCTAGAACGCCAACGGTAAGTGCCACCGACTACCAGCCGCGCTCTGCCATCTTCACGTCAACTTCGTCTGCGTTGATCCCGACCATTGGTTCACCAAGATTTCTAGACACCTTCAAAAGGATCGTGGGGTCCATATAGTGAGTCGTCGCCTCTACGATTGCCCGAGCCCTCTTTGCTGGGTCTCCCGACTTGAAGATGCCCGACCCAACAAAAACCGCTTCCGCCCCAAGCTGCATCACCAAGGCGGCGTCGGCTGGAGTAGCAAGTCCACCCGCACAGAAAAGCGGAACAGGCAGGCGGTGCGTCCTATGTATCTCTGAAACTAGTTCATATGGAGCCTGAATGTTCTTTGCTATTCCGAAAAGCTCCGCCGGATCAGCCGAAATAATCTTTTTGATTTCGGAAGTTATCGAGCGCAGGTGCCTAACCGCCTCCACCACATTTCCCGTACCGGCTTCACCCTTCGAGCGAATCATCGCTGCACCCTCAGATATTCGCCGGAGTGCCTCCCCGAGGTTGGTTGCACCACACACAAATGGAACGTCGAATGACCATTTATCTATGTGATACGCCTCGTCCGCCGGCGTGAGTACCTCACTCTCATCTACGTAGTCAACCTGCATAGCCTGAAGGATCTGTGCTTCACCAAAATGACCAATTCTGGCCTTGGCCATCACTGGAATGGTCACCGTCGCTTGAATCTCTTCAATAAGAGCGGGATCGCTCATACGAGCGACGCCACCGTCCCTCCTTATGTCTGCGGGGACCCTCTCAAGAGCCATAACGGCCACTGCTCCAGCATCCTCGGCGACCTTGGCCTGATCGGCGTTGACCACATCCATGATCACGCCACCACGGAGCATCTCCGCTAGACCACGCTTTACCCTTGCAGTACCGAACTCATTGCTCTGGGTATCCACTTCTATCACTCCTTACACCTATACCAATCGATTCTACACCGGGCCGACGCATCCCAATAGCTAACAAGACTCTCCGTAGACCCTCAGAAGAACCGCATCTTCCCAAGGCCGATTCAATCTGCAAGGTGCCTTGGATCGATGGCAAACATACCAGTATAAGGGGACCGATCTATCTGGAACAACGACTATGCAGTAGAACTCCATCCGCGATTACCTTGAGGATTATCATGCCAGTGTTTAACTACAGATCGCCAGACAGAGGCAAATCTGCCGCATTGCGGGTCTACCGTGTGCAATTCGGTGCTGAATGGCCTCGCTAAGGCTCCCGCTTAGCGAAGAAACACCCCTTTTAGCCATGTCCATCTACAGCCACTGGAACATTAGAAGTCAACGATCGACAAAGAGACGGAAATGAGTGTCGGTCGTCTTGGCTAATTGGCCGTTACCCGCCCGCCAATCTCCACCATCTCCACCCAGGTCCTACCGGGTTGCAAAAATACCGGCTTACCGGTTGTGGTAGCATACTGAACCACGGCATTACTCGCTGTCTTGGTCCAAGTTCCGCTGGCTTCTTTTCCTCCAGAAAAGAAGTACGCCTGTCCAGTACCAACCTCGTCGGCTACCGGGACCGGATTACCCGCCGGATCGACAAACCCGGTGTTCGAGTATGGCATCAGCTCCACGATAACATTCTGGGCCGAAATCGCTTGACCAGAAACCGCCCCGACCTGCGGCGTACCGTTGGTCGCCCTCGTCCAACCGTCTATCTGGGGACTCCAGGTCCATTGTGCGGTAACCGCACCTGAAAACTCGACGTTGAAGCTGGTGACCGACCTTGCACCCGGTACCGAAAATGCGCTACCGCTCTTGCGGTATTTAAAGAGAATTGGTGGTGGGCTCCCTTTCCCTGCGGCCGATTTCCTGAGAACCGACGTAGAGGAGTACAAATTGTGAGGAGCTAACCGGGTAGAAAGACGGTAGTAGTCTCCGCCAGCAAAAGAGTTAGCGCCAACATCGATAATCCCGGTAGCCCTAGCGTCGGCGACGAAGGTCGGAATCCCGCCCGAGTAAGCAAAAAGCCCTCCTAGCGTCGCCAGGAGGTCGGCGTCCGAGGCCCTCACGGACCTGATTGGACCGAGAACCGACGAACCATGACTCTGGAAGACGACAAAGTACCGGGTGAGTCCTCCTTCGACCATCTCCTCGTAGACGACATCCGAGCTATCCACCCCAGATTGCGGCCAAGCCTGCGGGGCGTTATCAATCTTTACTTCGAGCGAAGGTCTTGTTGCAGCGGCCTCACTCGGCGCCACAAGCCCGGTCAGGGGATATAGATATTGAGTTGGCGAGGTAGTGTTCGAAGTATTTGAGGTCGACGAGGTCGACGAAGAACCGCTACTTGAAGTAGAAGCTGAACTACCGCAAGCCGCCAAAATGGTGGATAATGCAATTCCAGTTACCACAAGTCCTTTGAACTTTGACAAAATAATGTACCTCCCCCGCCTGGCGTCGACAGACGGATCGATGAAACTCGAACAAATTAGGACCCCGCTTAGAGCTGCTTTAGCTCGGCAATCCTTTCGTCAAGGGAAATGCCCGGAAGGCCCGGCACCAACCAAGACGCTGCCGTCACTTTAAACGGCTTTGATGAAGATTGGCCCAAAGACTCGATATCATTCAATCTGCTCAGTGCAGATGCGAGGGCCGGTGGATATCGGGTCACCGAAACACCCGATATATCTGCCAGAGCGACTCGGGCTACCGAACCGGCCGACAGCTTCTTTGGAGATCCCCCCGAGAAGAGGCCGACCATCCCATTTACGTAGGCCAATCGTGCCTCAAACTGACAAACACCAGACTTAATCCTCATCAACTCCCTCGCGACGACCGCCTCAAGCTCGACCCTGTTGAAAAATCCAACCGCTCCCGAGGTAAAGATAATCGTCGGCATCTTGCCGTTGTACAACGACCCGACATTGGGGAAATCAGAATCAACCACCGCAAAACTAACTTGATTAATCCCGACCGTAACACCGAGACTATCCAGGAGGCTCTCGAGCCTTGATGCGAAATGCGGCTCTGGAGTGAGTAACCGAAATCTATTTATAGCGAACCTCGCACATGATATGTAAAGCACCTCGATAGCGATGAGGCCCACCGCCAAACCAACCGGAATTGCTATTATGCTCGCAAAACTCAACTTAAGCGTCGAGGTAACGAGGTAGCTGGCCAAGTAGGCTATTACCGAGAATATGAGCCCCAGCGGCCAAAAGGCAGACAGAGCCTCAATTCGACGCTTCGAAGGCTCTAGAAGTGGTCGTCCGGCCCAGGCGGTACCCTTATCCAAGTTTGTCAACACAAGTAGAAGCATAAAATCAAAGGTCGCTAAACAGAGTCATTAAGTCCTTTGAGAATTAACTCCTCATATTTGGCGATATACTTTTCCGCCAGCTTTGCCATCGAGAATTCCTCGGCTCTGGCTAGTCCCTGCTCTTGGAGAACTTGTCTCAGCCCATCCTCAACCATCAGGCGACGCAGTGCCGAAGCTAAGGCTAGCTGATCGCCGGGCCTCACCAGAATTGCTTCTCTGCCGGACCGAGCAACATCACGATAACCAGATATGTCAGTTGCTATGACCGCGGCGCCAGCCGCCATTGCTTCGAGCAAAACAAGACCAAAGCTCTCTCCGTACAAAGATGGTGCGCACACTACGTCCGCAGCGAGCATTCTCGCAGTGACTTCTTGGTCTGAGATCCTGCCCAGCCAGATAAACCTATTGTCATCCTGGGTCTCTTGACGCAATACCAGTGTTTCACCGCCATCTCCCGCTATCCAGACTTCAAAATCCTGATCTACCCTCTTTGCGGCCTCAATTAACACTGAGAGACCCTTGCGGTGTTCATGCCGACCGATGAATAATACGACGAATCGCTCTTTTGGCCAAGGCGAAGCGTCCCTGAATCGAGCGATATCTACCCCATTCCCAACGACCTCGTAGCTGCCTCCGACCGCCCTCTGTGCGGTGACTGCGGCGGCCTCAGATACCGCATACCTATACGCAAGTCGACTAGTTAGGCCGCGTACTAACTTCCCATAGGTTCGATATACTCCAGATACCCCACCTCGATGAAATGTTCCAACCACTATTCCTTTAGCCATTGCCAAAGAGAGAATTCCAACAAAAGGTGCCGCAGGCTCGTGGATGTGGACGACCTGATAATTCCCTTCCTTTAGGATCCGGGAGATCCTGTGGGCGAGGAACGCGGAGATCGAAATCGGAGCCATCGAGCCATTCGCCGAGAAGTTCACGCTGTGTCCCAAGTTGATAAAATACTCCGACGAGGTCACGATATCCGAGGGAGCGATAACGTCGACTTCGCATCCCATAGAGCGCATCGCATGAGCTAACCCAGCCGCCTGACCTTGTACACCTCCCGGGACACTCATCGAATAAGGAGAAATCTGCGCAATCTTCAAGTTAAAATCTTTCCTCGATGCACTGTAGTTCCTAGGCAACTATAGGCATCTCTGTTCATTTCGTCGTCGGGCCAACTTGTCAGCGGTCAGACTCCCGACAGAGAGTTAGGCAAATGACTAGTTCATTTCCTAGCCAACTTTTGTCCTGACCAGCTTTTGTACGCTTCCAAATTGCCACGCCTTAGCCTGATTTGATCTCAACCAGGACCAGCTTGGTCGCTTGTCGAACTCGACCCTCGTGATGCACACTGTATCTGCTTTGCATGGTGCCGTCGCATCTGGGTGATAAATAGTGAGTCCACTCATGATGATGCACCTTTTTCAAGGTTCTCGTCTCGGACTTCTCACTAATCCGAGATTTGTTCTCGCCTCGTCAAGCACGGCCAGCGTTACTGCTGGTCTTGCACGCACTCTCCAGATGATGAGTCGTCCCATCATCTGAAATGCCGCCTGTAGCAAATGGCCCAGGAACGGACAGGGATTGCTGATCTGAACAAAGCTAACCCGAGGGACACTCACACTCGCTGTGGATCAACTTCCGGGGACCCCGCATATCTACCTCTGTTCCACAGATGGCGCAGGTAAGCCTCTTAGCGAGCTTTACTCCAGTTAGTCTGCCTCCACAGCCATGATGGATCTGAGACGAGGGGAAGAAACGATCTACTCTCGCAAATTCCTTAGATCTTGTTATAGAGCATCACATCGCTGCGACAACTCTTGCAACCCTGTTCAGAATCGGGTTCTGCACTGGAGGCAGGTAAAGTCTGAGCAAGGATATGATCCCTGATTGTTCTTATGTGGTGTCACACTTGGCCGGTTGTCCCTTCATGAAGTCAGACCTTTCCACCTGCAAGAGGAGAATATCCTTTGCACTAATTGGTGATCGTTTCCTCCAGCTTGAAGAGCACAGACTGTCGTATGCTCCTTAAAAGCGGAAATGCTCGAAACCTAGGGGCCAATAGCCGATGATCACTCACTCTTGCTCTTTTGGCCCGTATCTGCCCCTTCATAACTCTGTGTATCGACCATGACGTCCTACCGATGAGGTAAGCTTGCGCACTCTAGCCGATCGCCTAAATTCGACTCAACGCCCCACAACCAACTTAGGGATTTTGATTCGTCTACACTCTTGCGAGATCCACCATTGACCAATGTTGACGGGACCTCGAAAATGCCTCTCTCGGCAAAATTAGCCCTCTTCAATCGGCAGTGGCTGCAACACATGCCACTGGGTCGGATTCTCGGCAATTAGCGTCTCGAGAGCCGAAGTAACAAGCTGCGTCATATAACCGACCTTTTCAGCTATCGACGAGCCGACAGAATCAGCCGGAAAAATCGGATCTAGAAACACAACATGGTGTCCTCCCCTCGGAGTCTGATAGACAGCAGCGGGGAAAATAGGTGTCTTCGTTCGAAGTGACAGGACAGAAGCACCACTGGGCATCCGAACTCTCTCATTGAAAAAGTTCACAACCACACCAGAACCACTCAGGTCACGGTCGCTCAGAAGTGCTACTAACTTTCCATCCTTGACCGCCTGAATGACCTTGGCGGCCACCGGTCCATCTAGAGGTATCGGATCGATTCCGAGCTCCCTGCGGTATGAGTAAAACCACTCAGCCACAGAATCGGGTTTCAAATTTTCGACCACAGCGGCTAAGGGGTGGTGATAAGCGGCAAACCAACTACCACCCCAGTCCCAGTTCCCAAGGTGACAAGTTGCTAATATAGCTCCACGTCCATTTTGGAGGTATTCGACGAGTTCGTCGCAACCTTCATAGCTGAGATTCTGCAGCAGCTCCGCCCTTTCGGACCTAGGCATTGCCAAAGATTCGAGCCAGTAAAGAACATAGGACGTAAATACCGCTACTGTTCTTCGGGTGAGGACCCGCTGATCCTCCCTTCCGAAACTGGCGAGCTGCTGAGCCCGTAGGGCATAATCTCTTTTTTGTTTGGAGGATAGATAAGCAATTGGGCCAATAACGCTAGCGACCTTTGGCCTGAACCCGATAGGTATGGAGCTTGCAAGAATAGACCCTATTTCATAAGGAAAAACCGCCAACTTGCCTTTCAAGCGAGAAAACGCTCTCAACGAAGGTCCGGAATCTCCCAGCGTCTTGGATGCTGAGAAATACTTCGACACTTATCGTTGACTCTCCCACCAAGACCTCATGCGAGCAGAAGCCCTTAGCCTGCTCTGCCTACTGTAGGCTGAAAGCTGGCCTGGCCCCCTGGTCCCTGTCCTTTTGCGGGAACTATTTGCACGCCTCGGTTGCGAACGCCTCTTGAACTCTCCTCGGCGTTGCTGAAGGTAAAGGTACCTACTGCTCGCCTGCTTGTCTGGCATGTTGGCCGTACCTTGACTCCAAATCTTTAAAAATCTTTGGACGGCGGTAACCAAGCTCAAAACAAGTACCAGCCAAAGCACCCACACCAGAGCGAAGGAGAGAAGTAGGCCAATTGCTACTGCAATTACCCGTTCGGCTCTTTCCATAATCCCACCCTTGGCGACAAAGCCCAGCGATTCCGCCTTCGCCCTCTGGTAAGAAATAAGACTCGCAACGCCATAGTCAGCGAAAGCGACAACCGCCATAAGGTCGTTTTGGCGGTGGAGCATTAGCACACCTATACCTCCAAAAAGGAGGAGGTCACTTACCCTGTCAGAAAATGAATCGAAGAAGGCTCCGCGCTTTGATGTGGCGCCCGACGCTTTTGCTACCGGTCCATCCAATAGGTCGGGTATTCCGGAAGCGAGAACTCCAAAAAATCCGACCAGGGTGTGGCCCGTACCAATCGCTATCGCTGTTAGAAGGCTAATTACCAGCCCACTGAGCGTAAGCAGGTCAGCCGTTACCCCAATTGACGAAAGCGCCAGACCTAACGGGCCGGTACGCTTATCGACACCCTCCCTCAAATGACCATCGAACAATGAGAACTCCTCGTGGTCCAGAAAATTACTTACCCTCCAAGGGCCTACTCAGCTGGAACCTGACACTCGATGTTAAATCTAGCACAATAAGTATCCGCAGTGGGCAAATAGCCTTTTAGTACCGACCAAAGGCCTCATTTGGCCCTGATAGTTGGAAATTACCCAATAGTCGCGTAACTTTATCGTTAACCGAGTAACAGATGCCCGGATTTGTCCCTGGGGAGGTCAAAATGGCTCAAGGTGGTTCGAGGTCTATTCGCAACGTGGCCTTAGTGGGCCAGGCGGGTTCGGGTAAGACCCTCCTGGCTGATTCACTAGCCTTCCTCTTCAAGGCGAGCAAACGAATAGGTAGAATCGAAGACGGAAATACTCTGTCGGACGCAGATCCCGAGGAGATCAAACATAAGCATTCGATCGCACTAACCTTGCTGGCACTCTCAAGGCAGGATCTTACGCTCAATGTCTTGGACACACCCGGCGTAGCGGACTTTATTGGCGAGGTTCAAAGCGCCTTATCCGCAGTTGAGATGTGCATATTCGTAGTCTCTGCAGCCGAACCTATCGGCCCTGACGCTGATCGAATTTGGGAACTTCTGGATCAAGCCGCCATTCCAAGGCTCATATTTGTCAACAAAGCAGATAGGGAAAGGGCTGACTATTTCGCCACGGTGGACACACTCAAGGAACACTTCGGAGCTGGTGTTGCACCCTTGGAGCTGCCAATTGGAATCGAATCCTCCTTTAGGGGGGTGGTTGACATTCTTTCCGACAGGGCCCTGGTTTACCAAAACGCGCCGGTAGCAGAAGAAGTACCTGTCCCCAAGGAGATAGAAGACTTAGAGCATTCTGTTCATGAACAGCTAGTAGAGGGAATAGTAGTCGCCGACGATGCACTTATGGAACGGTATCTAGCTGGCGAAACACTCAGTTTTCAAGAGCTGGAAATGGCCATGGCAAGAGGGGTTAAAGATGCAACCGTCTTTCCGGTAATTGTTGGCTCGGCCGTAAAAGAGATTGGAATCGACCGTCTCGTAGATTTTATTGCTGAAATTGGACCCGGGCCTGAGGCTTCAGAGGACCCCAAAGAGGATGTTGAAATTCAGATCTTCAAGACCTTTGCCGACCCCTTTATGGGGAAACTCTCGCTTGCAAAGGTAAGGTCGGGAGTTTTGCGTCCATCGTCGGCGCTTACTAACCTTCGAACACAATCTGATGAAAGGATAGGGCAGCTTTTCACCCTCTTGGGCAAAGAGCATCTTCCGCTCGAATACGGCCAACGTGGCGACATAGTAGCCCTCTCCAAGCTTTCGGGTGCGAAAACAGCCGATGTGCTTTCGAAAAATAGGTCCTCTGATGCCAAAGGCATTACTTTCGAACCTTCCCTTCTCGTGGTAGCCGTTACGCCCGTAAATTCGAAGGATGATGAAAAGCTCTTCTCCGCACTTCTCAAACTCGCCGAGGAGGACCCAACGCTAAGTATCAGCAGGGATCCTCGGAGTCACAAAGCCCTTGTCGCCGGACAAGGGGAGGCACATATTTCCATAGCTTTGGAGAGGGCAGCTAGAAAGTTCGGCGTAGAAGCCACTTATTCCGAGCCGGAAATCCCTTACTTGGAATCGATCACGGCCGAAGCAACCGCCGAAGGCAAATATAAGAAGCAGACCGGTGGACATGGGCAGTACGGGGTTGCTAACATCAGAATTCGACCTTTGGCACGTGGTGAAGGCTTCAGTTTCTTGGACGAGATTGTTGGCGGAGCGATACCGCGAAACTTCATTCCAGCGGTAGAAAAAGGTATCCAAGAGGCGATGGCTCACGGGGGACACTTTGGCTTCCCCGTGGTTGACGTCGCAGTTCATCTCGTCGATGGAAAGTACCATCCCGTGGATTCGTCCGAAATGAGCTTCAAAATGGCCGGCTCCTTAGCTTTTCACGAAGCATTTGCCCAATCGTCACCGGTAGTTCTTGAGCCAATCGATGAAATCACCGTTATTGCCCCCGCTAAATTCCAAGGAGACATCCTCGGTGATTTAAATTCAAAAAGAGCGAAAGTCTCCAAAACCGATCTCGATCCCGAAACCAAACGTGCGACCTTGATCGCACTGGTTCCTAGGTCTGAAATGAAGCGCTATGCAACTGACCTGCGCGCAATAACCTCAGGACAAGGCCGATTTACCCTGCATGAATCCCACTATGAGATCGCACCGCCGACTGTAGTCTCAAAACTGCAGCCGAGGAAGGATAAGCCGAACGGATAGTGGCGTGCGCCTCTATTGAGTGAACGCTTTGCCAGGTAGAAGAGGGAAGGCGGGCGAAGAGCGGCCGAAGGTCTACTCTGCCCGCAATCTGTTCACCCGATCCTGAAAGGAAATCGAATTTTAGAACTAGCCAGTTTGTAGACCCAGCTCTATTTTGAAGCTAAGACCAGGCTTCGCGTATCTTGGTCAATGTATCACCAAGCGCCTCAGGGATGACTCGCACATCAGCAGTTGCCGTCATGAAGTTTGCATCACCGATAAAACGAGGAACTACATGCAGGTGCACGTGATCGACTATAGC
>JABEUO010000017.1 GCA_013044415.1 Acidimicrobiaceae bacterium | reverse complement strand
GGGGGCTGCTGGGGAGGTTGTAACGACCCGACTGAGATGAGCGAGAAACCACAAGGCCAGCGCTTGACGTCAGGACACCGAATGACTGAACCAGTGGCCTACCCCACGGTTATCAGTCCTGGGCTAGCTGAGGCCAGCGCCCTGTCCGTTCCCGGGCCATTTACTACAGGCGGCAGTCCAGATGATGGGACGACTCATCATCTGGAGAGAGCGTGTAAGACCAGCAGTAACGCTGGCCGTGCTTGGCGAGGCGAGAACAACTCTCGGACTAGTGAGAATGAAGTCCGAGACGAGAACCTTGTAAAAGGTGCATCATCATGAGTGGACTCACTATTTGTCACTCAGATGCAACGGACTGGAATCGACTGTAGCTGTTTGTGTACTTTTCGCAGCCTTGTTAACTTTTGGTTTGAGTGGTCAATAGACAATTACCTGAGGTAAAAGTTAGCTTTTATTCACATAATTCATTAGAGTGTCTACCATGGAGTCTATTGAGGTAGTTTCGTCGAGAATAGCTGGAGACTTCCTCCTCAATGCCTTCATGACTTCCACTGGAGATTTGTCAGAGCTGACTAGAAATAAATATCTCTTCGAGGTTCGACGCTTCGTAGGCTTTCTTCAGCTTCAGGGTAAAGTCTCTCCTACCTTGATCGATGCAAAGACGGTCGATCGCTATATGGCAAAGCTAGCCACTTCCAACCTCACTCGACGGAGCGTGCAAGTGGCCGCTTCAGCTCTGAGGCGATATGTCAAATTCCTCCTTGAGGCTGAGGTGTTATCGGACTTTGTCGAGGTCGATTTTACCTCCAAGTCCTCATCGAATAAGTTACCGAAAGTAATCTCTAAGCCGAGGTTGCAAGCCGCTCTTGATCTGGAGAGCCATGGCTCGACCAACCGGGAGCGAGAGGTCGCTCTGGCAAGAGATCTGGCTATGGCCGAACTTCTATACGGGGCTGGGCTGAGGGTTTCTGAGCTCGTTAGTCTCGATCTTGGCGATCTTGATCGCCGCATCCAGGTGGTCACCGTTTTAGGAAAGGGCTCCAAAGTCAGACGGGTCCCCTATTCGATTAAAGCAGATGAGGCCATCGGCAACTACTTGTCCGGGCCGCGAGCAGAGTTGCTGGCTAATAGGGAGCCTACGGAGGCATTCTTCCTCGGAGCCCACGGCAAGAGGATAGATCAAAGGCAGGTCCGACGGTCGCTCGTTAGGTTGGGACTGGGCGGTTCGGCTCATGCCCTTCGTCACTCCTTCGCCACTCACATGCTCGACGCTGGCGCGGACATTAGAACGGTAGGAGAGCTCCTGGGACACGTAGAATTATCCACAACCCAGATCTACACTCATGTAAGTAAGGAAAGACTCATGAGTGTCTATGGGTCTTCTCATCCTCGAGGATAACGAATTGGACTACTACTCTGACGGAGATCTAGGTTCTTGGTGGGCTTCGTTCAAGCTCGACGGTGATCGTCTAGCCAAAGACAAGCTGATCGTTCATTATTCGCCACTAGTGAAGTACGTAGCAAGCCGAGTAGCGGTGGGCTTGCCGCAGAATATCGACCAGGCGGATCTCGTCAGCTACGGCATGTTTGGTTTGATGGACGCGCTCGATAAGTTCGATACGTCGAGAAATATCAAGTTCGAGACCTATGCGATAGCCAGGATCAAGGGTGCGATTATCGATGAGCTAAGGTCGATCGACTGGGTGCCACGATCGGTTCGTGCCAAGGCTAGGTCGGTTGAAAAGGCCTATTCGACACTCGAGGCCAAGTTGCTTCGTAACCCAACGGACGTAGAAATAGCCCAAGAGATGGGGGTCTCATTTAAGGACCTTCAGCACATTTTTACCCAGATCTCCTTTGTCGGTGTGGTTGCCCTCGACGAACTAATCTCCTCGGGTGACAGGGTTGAAGGAATGACCCTAGGTGACACAATTGCCGATAAGCACGCTGGTCCAGTCGCCGCATTCGAGGTCGAGGAGTCAAAGCAACTTCTGGCGAATGCTATCAACAAGCTGGGTGATCGGGAAAAGATGGTCTTGACTCTCTACTACTACGAAGGCCTAACCCTCGCCGAGATTGGCAATGTGTTAGGAGTTACCGAGAGCAGGGTGTGCCAAATACATACCAAAGCCGTTATGCAACTCAAGAGTAAACTGGCCGAGTCGGAACGCGAAGTTCGGTTTTAGCTAGACGAGCCGACCTGTCTGACTAAATGCTACGTATGAGAAAGATTGGCTAGCTTGAGTTAGAATCGGCCGTGAATAGGTTCCGCTTAGCTCCTCTAGGAGGTGGGTTAGGGCTCATTCTCAAGCCCAATTTGCCAATCAATCGGGTATATCCAGGGCGTTGGGGTGTGGGGAGTCGAAAAGATACAAGTCGAAAAGATACAAGTCGAAAAGATACAAAATGCCGCTTGCTCTCTTTTTAGATGAGGGGTCAGACTGGTCCTTTTTGATTTCAGTTTGCGATTTGTCTTTTCCAAGTCCCACTTGCCGGACTCTGCCGGCATCTGTTCGATGACGAGGATCAGTCACTTCTTTTTTGGGTAGCTCAATTAAAGTCTCAACCTTTGGGGCTAATTGCCTTTTTACCCTCCAACTTGGACTACACTTGTCTCGGCAAATTGCCACAAGTTACGGGCCGAATTGGTATTCCGGTCGCCTTAGAGCGTCTAGTTCGGTTCCAAGAAAACCGGTTGAAGGAGATACAGTGCCTACTGAGCCAGTTGTTAAGCTTTCACAGCTTCTAGATGCAGGTGTCCACTTTGGTCATCAGACCCGTAGGTGGAATCCGAAAATGCGCCGATTTATCTACGGCGAAAAGAACGGCATCTACATCATCGATCTAAGAAAGACCCTGGTTGGGATAGAAGCCGCTTACCGCTATACCAGAGACTTGGCAAACCGCGGCGGGATCGTACTGTTCGTAGGCACCAAGAAGCAGACCCAGGATCCAATCGCCGAGTATGCGATCAAGACGAACATGCCTTATATCAACCAACGTTGGCTCGGTGGAATGCTCACAAACTTCCAGACGATTCTCGGTCGGGTGAAGAAGATGAGAGAGCTAGAGGAACTCAAGGCACACGGCGGATTTGACGCTATGCCGAAGAAGGAGGCACTCCTGCTCTCGCGTGAGTTGGAGAAGCTGCAGACCAACCTCGGTGGTATCAGAAATTTGACTCGGTTGCCAGACGCAATATTCGTCATAGATACCAAGAAGGAACACATTGCGGTAACCGAAGCTAACAAGCTCAGGATTCCGATAATTGCAGTTGTTGATACCAACTGTGACCCCGATCTAATCCAATACGTAATCCCTGGAAATGACGATGCGATAAGAGCCGGACAGGTCATGTGCAAGGTGATTGCGGACGCCATCGTAGAGGGTCGGCAGATGGTATACAAAAAGGGTCTTGTGACTCCTGCACCCGCAGCCCCAACCAACGAACCAAGTGTTCAAGCCCCCGCTGAAGAGGTGATCGTTCCGAGTGAGCCCGCTACGGATGAAGCCGAAGCGGCAGCGGAGGTAACCGCAACGCCGGTGGCGGAAGAGGCATCGGCGTCTACTACTTCACCTGAGGGTGTCGCTTAGTACTTTTGTCATAAGAACTCGGTTTGCTAAAAGAATTGATGCCCGAGACCTAGTCCGGGACCGTAGAACAAGAGTGGAAAAGGAGAATTTTGGTGGCGAATATTACCGCCCAAGCAGTACAGGCACTGAGGAAGGCCACCGGTGCGGGAATGCTCGATGCGAAGAAGGCACTCGAGGAGGCCGAAGGAGATTCCGAGAGGGCAGCCCAGATTCTGAGGGAAAAGGGCCTCGCCGGAGCGATGAAGAGGGAAGATCGGGAGAATACCCAGGGTGCAGTTGCTCTAGCGCTCGTCGAAAATAAGATCGGTGCGATAGTAGAGCTAAAGTGCGAGACGGACTTTGTAGCCAAGTCGGAGGCTTTCGTCGAAGCCGCAAACAAAGCGGCGAACGAGCTAGCTACTTCGGGCGAATCCGGACTTGCAGCGTTGGCAGAAGAGATAGACCAGCTCAAGCTGACCTTGAAGGAGAATATTGCACTAGGTAAGACGGCGAGGTTTGAGGCCGGGGTGGATGGTTTCGTGGACGGTTACCTCCACGTTCAGAATGGCCGAGGGGTCAATGCGGTGCTGGTTAGCCTGGTAGGGGCTGATCCGGAAGTTGCTCATGACCTTTCTCTGCACATAGCCTTCGCCAAGCCCGAATATCTGAGCCGGGATCAGGTCCCAGCGGATGTAGTTGAGCAAGAGCGCAAGACCCTCGAGACACTATCGAGAAACGAAGGAAAGCCTGAGGCCGCCCTTCCAAAGATCATCGAAGGAAGAATGGACGGTTTCTTCAAGGGAATTTGCCTTCTTGAGCAGTCCTTTGTCAAAGACGAGAAGCTGCGGATCTCAGACCTGCTAAAGGGGGCGTCGATACTCGGCTACTCCCAAATTGTTGTTGGGGGTTGAGTATTGGCTGATGCTTCATCTGGGACCAAAACTTTTGCCAAGGCAAAGAGATCGCCGAAGTGGGAGCGAGTAGTACTTAAGATCTCTGGTGAGGCATTGGCCTCCGAGACCAGTGATGTTGTCGACGCTAAGGTGCTCGAACGCATCGCCTCGGAGGTGGCTGACGCCCGCGAGACCTTGGGCGTGGAGATAGCCATCGTCGTTGGTGGTGGGAACATATGGCGGGGTACATCGGGTACTCACATTGGGCTCGATCGCGCAACTTCGGACCATATGGGAATGTTAGCGACGACGATGAACGCCCTGGCATTGCAGAACGCCATCGAGAGAGCCGGACAGCCTACTCGGGTCCAAACGGCAATTCAGATGGCGGAGCTGGCCGAGCCCTACATTAGGCGGCGGGCGATTAGGCATCTCGAGAAGGGTCGGGTAGTAATCCTCGCTGCTGGCATGGGTTCGCCCTATTTCACTACTGATACCGCAGCGGCACTAAGGGCGGCGGAAATAGGTGCAAGTGCCGTATTGAAGGGGACCCATTCGGGCATCGACGGAATATATAGTGCGGACCCGAAGCTTGAACCAGATGCGACGCTGTATGAAGAGGTCGGTTATATGGAGGTTATCTCTAAGGGACTGGCGGTAATGGATATGACTGCGATCACTTTTTGCCAGGATAATCATATAGAGATCCTGGTGTTTGATGTTTCGGCGGTAGGAAATGTTGTTAGGGCGATGGCGGGCGAACGTCTAGGTACTCTGGTTAGATAATGGAACCAACCTCGG
>JABEUO010000114.1 GCA_013044415.1 Acidimicrobiaceae bacterium | reverse complement strand
TGCGACGTCTGCGGGTTAGTCAGTTCGAGGGACAAGAATTCTGCGGCCGTGATGGTCGTCCGGGCTGGTTTCAACCCGGCTGGTGTTGATGGCATAAGAGCTGGGTGTCCGCTGGGCACTCAGGCTGCCTGAGCCAGGAATCCCCCGGATTTATCCGTGGGGAGGTTTCAATTAGTCACCCAACAGGGAAGCATCCGAAAGGAGCACCGCCTGTTGTACAGTCCCGTAGAGCACTCTTCCGTCAGGGAGGATAAGGACATTCACCATCGGAGTGGAAATCGCCTCCGAAGCCCCTTGTGGAGCGGCTACGGGGGTCTCAATGGCCGTAATCATCGACACCTCGCTCAAATAGGCGCTGGGCACAGAATTTATCAGATCCTGATAACTACCCTTAGGCAGAACGTGCACGACCTCCCAGCCGGACCCAATCTTTTGAGCCTGAGAGCTAAGCGAACTGAAGGTCGTAGACATCGTCGACGTGCTCGAAGTCGTGGACGACAGGGTCTTGACGGTAGCCGTGCTCGGCGGGGTGAAATTAAATGTCGATGCCGACGGCGACGTGAAGGAGATCGTCTGATACTGCAGAGAAAATGTCGGAGTGGACTGACCTTGGGTGTAGAGGGAAACCCCTAATACCTGGTCGTAGTGGGAGTCGACAAAGATATCCACCCTCGTAATCGTGGACTGATTCTGGGTCGGGACTATCTTGAGGTCATATGCTGGCACACCCCCAACGAAGGTGTTCGCACCCAGGGTCACATTCGAATAGGTAGACAAATTTGAAATTATCTGGTCGGCAAGGAGTTGTGGGTCCTGATAGGTCGTGGTAGAGGTCGCACTAGGCACGCTGAGCTGGGTAGCAGTCTGAGACGCCGAATTCCACAACCACGCTTGGGTCGAGTTATCGTAGTAGTCGATCTCGGAGGTAGCGGAGGTGTACTGAATCCGATACTCGTTTGACGATCCCCTCCAAATATTGAAGGTCTGGCTACCAGACAAGAATGGTGAAATCGACGAAAGCGGCGTCGACCCGAGAGCCAGCCCCGAGGGAAGAAGACTCGCAGTTTCGGCTACGGTCCCGACGAGTGGCTGCGGACTCGCCCCGAGGACGTCCCCGAGCAACTGGGACGGAGTAGTAGCCGCCAAGGACGGGGACTGAGCGCTCACCAGTGAAGGAGTGGTTGCTGCAAGGAGTAGAGAGACACCTACGATTCCCGCCGGCACTACTACTCCCAAATACCTAACATAACGCGCCATAAAAACACCTCTTTGGTCTTCATTCTAAGGCACAGCCACTGAAAATGTTGTACTGTTAGTCCAGGTTGACTAATGCATTTCACAGCTGTTTCCGAAGTAATTGTGTCATGATTCGTTCGGCAATCAATTTTTGGGCCTACGTAGGCCTCCACAAGGGCAGTATGAGCAAGGTCTGGATTGTTAATTCGACTAGGAGTATCGAAACGCGCTATACTATAGCGTCACGTTTTGAAGGTGAGCGGTAATTAAAAATGTCCATTAACGCAGATAAGGACGCAGTAGCAACAGGGGAAAAAAAGACACGGAGGCGCAAGGCGAGTAGCGACCTAGAGGTCGCACTTAGTTCTGTCGGCTTGGGTGCTGACGCGGTTCGACTCTTTCTAGACGATCTTGCCAAGCATCCACTTCCATCCCCTGCTGAGCAGGTCGAGCTGGCCAAAAGGGTTAGGGCTGGTGACGAGGTAGCGAAGGCCGAAATGGTCGCCGCTAACCTTCGTCTTGTTGTTCACTGGGCCCGTAGGTACCAGGATCGGGGGGTTGAGCTTTCCGACCTAATTCAAGAGGGCACCTTCGGGTTGATCAGGGCGGTAGAAAAATTCGACTGGAGGAGGGGCTTTAAGTTCTCCACCTACGCCACTTGGTGGGTGAGGCAATCACTGCAAAGGGCCGTGCACAACCATGGCCAGGCAATTCGCCTCCCCATGGAGGCGGCCGAGAGGTCTAGGAGGGTCGACAACGTGACCAGGGAGCTGGCCGCCGACCTAGGACGCAACCCGACGGAAGAGGAGATCGCTGAGGCATCAAATCTATCCTCCTCCCAGCTCGCCGACGTCAGACACGCCGCAAGGGTGGTGGCGAGCCTAGACCAGGCGGTTGGTCCAGAGGGTGAGACCAGCCTCGGAGACCTCGTCATAGGCTCGGATACTTCATTTGAAGATAATGTTGACGAAGCCTTGGCCCGTGATCAACTCAGAAAAGCGGTGGAGGAACTCGACCCGTTGGAGAGGGCCGTAGTTACCCTGCGATTCGGACTGAACGGAGAGCGGCCGGCATCACTGGAGGCCACGGCGAGGATGCTCGGAATAGGGCCGAGGAGGGCTAGGCGCCTAGAGGCCTCGGCGCTAGACAGGCTCGCCGATCATCCCGGACTGAAGGCTCCGGCGGCCTAAGAGCCATCAGGCGATTTTGATAACCCACCCGACGTAGTCGCCGGGTGGGTTTTTTAGTGGTCAGAGCGGAAATACCGAGTCAAGAATTTCGTCTACCTCGGAACCCTTCATCGGACCGATCGCTCCATAGATTAATTGTCCGCCCCCTCGCTCAAGTCGCTCAAGGCGCTCAAGGCGCGACTTCACGAAGGCTTCGGATTCAACCCGACTCGCAAATTGGATCATCAGCGAAGCTTGCAGTAAAAGGCCGAGGCTTGCGACAAAGCTCCTCGTACTCCACTCATCGAAAGTCCTACTTTTCAACTGCTCGGTGACAGAACGGGCCGCTTCATCGTACGTCGAATATAGACCACTCCCCTTTTTGAGCTCGATCTCCACCGCGTCAGCAGCCGACTGCTCCTTCGCAAGGGCGCGCCGAACATCGAGTGCATTTACGTTACCGGCTCCCTCCCAGATGCCATTTAGCGGTGATTCCCTAAATAGGCGGGCCGTAACCGAGTCCTCGACGTAACCGCTCCCCCCTAAGCACTCCATCGCCTCGGCAACGAAGCCAGGGGCCCTCTTGCAGACGAGGAATTTCGAAATTGCGACGCCAACCCTCTTTAGTTGCGCCTCTAGCTCATCAGAAGCCGAGAGATCGGCCGCTTGTGACATCCTTAGCGCCATCAAGGTGGAAGCTTTCGATTCCAAAGCGAGGTCGACAAGCACATTTCGCATCAGTTCATGCTCGATGAGCTTCTTAGCAAATGCTGACCTTTTCGAGGCGAACCAGAGGGCTTGAACTAGGGAGTGCCTCATGTGGGCCGCCGACCCGACGAGCGAATCGAGCCTACAAAAGCCGACCATATCCATGATCGTCTTTACTCCCCGATTCTGCTCCCCGACTGGAAGACCAATGGCACCCAGAAACTCGATTTCCGCTGAAGCGTTAGACTTATTACCGAGCTTCTCCTTTAGCCTCTCGATCCGGATTCCATTTTTACGCCCGTCCTCCAGCACCCTAGGCACCAAGAAACATCCCTGTCCCTCTGGTCCGTAGGCCAAAGTCATAAAGCCGTCCGACATCGGAGCAGAACAGAACCACTTGTGCCCGATCAACTCGTAAGTTCCATCGCCTAGCGGTATTGCTCGGGTGGAGTTAGATCTTACGTCGGAACCACCCTGCTTCTCCGTCATGGCCATTCCCATCGTCAACCCGGCCTTTTTCATCGGATCCTGGGTCGAGTAATCGTAAATCCTAGATCGCAAAAGCGGTTCCCAAATCTTCGCCAAATCCGGCTCATGCCTTAGCGAAGGGACGCTCGCGTGGGTCATAGAGACCGGACATCCGTGCCCAGCCTCTATCTGGGACGCCAAGTAAAGTCCTACTGCCCTTTTGAGGTGAGCGTGCTTATCCGGGCTATTTACTTCGGGGAAGCTTGCGGTTCCCCTCGAAATGGTCAGTTCCATCAGCCGGTGCCAGGACGGATGAAATTCCACCTGATCGATGCGATTTCCACCTTTGTCATAGGACCTTAGCCTCGGTGGATACTCGTTGGCCTGCCTTGCCATCTCAATTACTTCGAGACTCCCAAGTAATCCACCGAATTCAGACAGATCCTGCTGCTCTACTCCGAAATAGCCAAAAAAGCTTGCCAGGGTGCTATCAGTATCGAAAAGGTTGTATCCGAATAGCTCCTCCGGCTGGTTGTACACATCATGAGTAAGAAAATCACTCTTCGTCACGAATACACCTCGCGTTCTGTTTGAGATACCTTGGGCCAAGTTACTCAATCAGAGGGAGCGATACCATCCAGGAGCCACTAATCCCGACTTTTAGCTGGTGGCCAAGGTGGACGAAGACAACTTAATTCCCACTCGGAACCGACCAGCATGATAAATGCGCTGGATCCCTTGTTAGACCCATACGACTACTGGTAACTTCCGGTTGAATCCCTCTTCAGGCTCATTAAAACCGACTCGGGATCGCCACAGCCCACGATCCATTGATCAAATTCTTCTCCAACGAGGTGGATTCGAAGCCCTTTTGGCTGGTCGTGATGGACGACCGCAAAGGTCTTCACACCTTGGGACTCAAATGCGCCTACTGCGAGGTGTCCGGACTTAGCTAAAGCGTGTGCCTTAATATTTGGAAGCTCCACAGATGCATCCTCGATGACCTCCACGGAAGTTATCGAGGTCACGTAGGCGTCCACTTCCTTATGAAATGCCTCAAGCTTGTGAACCTCCCCGCCCTTACGGACGGGGCTTCTGGCTCCGCCGTTTGGTTGGAGTTACCAAGCATCGCTCCCGTCACGCCACCACGACCAACTGGT
>JABEUO010000016.1 GCA_013044415.1 Acidimicrobiaceae bacterium | reverse complement strand
CCGACGTCCACCATTTGGAGCATCGAGCACAACTACAGATCCGCCGCTAGCGATAATCGCCTGCTTTGCAGCCTCAGAAAAGGCATGTGCCGAGACCGTTACGGCAATGGTAAGCGAACCATTCCCTAAAATCTTCACCGGCTCGCCCTTATGGACTTGGCCCTTTTGAAGAAGGATAGCCGGGTCGATCACAACCGTGCCACTCTCCGCCAAATCCTGGACCGCACTTAGGTTCACCACGCTATAGCTAACCCGAAACGGATTATGGAAACCCTTCAGTTTTGGAAGTCTCTGGGTAAGGGGCAGCTGGCCACCCTCGAAGCCTGCAGGGATGGTATCCCTCGCTCCTTGGCCCTTAGTTCCTCGCCCGGCCGTCTTTCCACCTTTACCGCCGATACCACGGCCCACCCGCCTCTTAGCCCTGTTAGAGCCCGGCGCTGGAGCCAGTTCATGAACTTTAATCATCTGACTAACCTTCCTCGCCTTCCGACACCTCTACCAAGTGCGAAACACGGGCGATCATACCCCTGATCTCTGGCCGATCCGGGAGGACCCTAGACTTGCCGATCCTACCGAGCCCGAGGGCCCTGAGGGTCCCACGATGCTTTGGCTTGGAACCGATCTGGGATCGAACCTGCCTCACCTGGAGAAACTCACTCATCACGCCTCCTTGGCACTGTGCGAAGTGCGCTCTTTGAAACCACGAAGAACGCCTGCAGGGGTGACCTCAGAAGGATCCTTTCCCCGAAGCCTCGCAATGTCATCTGGCCGCTTGAGTTCTTTCAAGCCAGCGATAGTCGCATGAGCGACGTTGATTCCATTGGAAGACCCTAGCGACTTGGCGAGAATGTCCTTGATGCCCGCCATCTCCAAAATGGCACGGGCAGCACCGCCCGCTATTACACCGGTTCCGGGGGCGGCTGGCTTAAGCATTACCCTGCCGGCACCCGCCTCACCAATAATTGGATGGGTAATCGTATTGCCAGATAGCGCCACGTCAAAGAGGTTCTTCTTCGCCTCCTCGATACCCTTCTGAACGGCGAGTCCCGCTTCCTTGGCCTTCCCGTAGCCGAGTCCGACTTTACCGTTTCCGTCACCAATCACCATAAGGGCCGTAAAGGAGAAGCGACGCCCACCCTTGACTACCTTGGCCACCCTGTTGACTTTGATAGTTCTCTCTTCATACTGAGCTTCGGCCATTAGAACTCCAATCCGCCTTCTCTTGCTGCATCGGCGAGGGCCGCCACCCGGCCATGGTACTTAAATCCACCCCGGTCAAACACCACGGCGACGATGCCTTGCTCTTTCGCCCGATCGGCCACCAACTCGCCGACCTTCTTCGCTGCATCGATGTTTCCTGTGTGTGAACCCTTGAAACCGGTCTCGAGGCTGGAGGCCGCCACCAACGTACGACCGCTGGAGTCGTCGATGACCTGAGCGACGATATGCCTGTTCGAGCGGAATACCGCCAATCTGGGCCGCTCCTCAGTCCCTTTGACGGCCTTCCTGATCCTGTTATGACGCCTCTTGCGCAGGGCCTCTGGTGTAACTGTCTTTATAGACATCTCTTAAACTCCTCTGACCCTACTTGCCGGACTTGCCGACTTTACGTAGCACCTTTTCACCCTCGTAACGTACTCCCTTGCCCTTATAGGGTTCCGGCTTACGAATCTTACGAATGTTGGCGGCTACCTGGCCTACAAGCTCTTTGTCAATGCCTTTAACGGCAATCTTGGTCGGGGTCGGGGTCTCGAAGGTTATTCCCTCGGGAGCCTCCACCCTCACCGGATGCGAAAAGCCGAGTGCTAACTCTAACTCGGTCGCACTCTTGGCCGCCGCCCTATATCCGACTCCGACAATCGCCAAGTCCTTAGTGAAACCTATGGTCACTCCGGTCACCATGTTGTTCAGCAAGGTCCTCGACAGTCCGTGCATGGCACGATCCCTGCGCTCGTCACCCTTACGGGAGACGATCAACTGGTCGCCCTGCTGCTCAATCGATACTTCCTCTGGAAACACCCTGGATAGAGAGCCTTTTGGACCAGACACTTCGACCGTGCGATCCTCGCCGAAAGAGACACTAACTCCACCTGGCACAGCTACGGGGGCTTTACCTATTCGCGACACGTCTAACTCCTCCCCTTACCATACAAAACAGAGAATCTCGCCGCCAACTTTGGCCTTTCGAGCCTCGCTGTCGGTCATAAGACCCCTAGATGTAGAAAGCACCGCTACGCCAAGGCCGCCTAGCACCCTTGGGATCGAATCAGCCTGCGAGTAAACCCTCAGTCCAGGCTTGGAAACCCTCTTAAGCCCAGAAATGGTACGTTCGCGCTTTGAAGAGTACTTCATCCTGATCTCGAGTGTCGTCCCCGGCTTACCTTCGTTGGGGTGAACCGAGAATCCGGCGATATATCCCTCTCGTTCGAGGATCTTTGCCAGCTCATCTTTTTGCTTCGAACCCGGCATGCGGACTACGTCGTGCATCGCCTGGTTGGCGTTCCTAATTCTGGTGAGCATATCTGCTATTGGATCACTGAAACCCATCTCTACCCCTTACCAGCTTGCCTTGGTCACGCCAGGAATCTCTCCCTGGTGTACCATGACCCTGAGACAGATCCTGCAGAGACCGAACTTGCGATAGACCGCGTGCGGTCGTCCGCACCTCTGGCAGCGCGTATAGGCGCGAACCCTGAACTTCGGCTTTCTGTTTGCCTTAGCTATGAGAGCCTTCTTGGCCATAGTACCTAAACCCCTTCCTTTCGGAATGGAAAGCCGAAGGCGTCGAGCAGGGCTCGACCCTCGCTGTCATTTCTCGCACTCGTAACGATGGTGATGTCCATGCCCCTGGTCGTATCGACCTTGTCATAATCGATTTCAGCAAAAATGAGCTGCTCGGTCACTCCGAAGGTGTAATTTCCATGACCATCAAATGACTTCGGAGATAGCCCCCTGAAGTCCCTAACCCTAGGAATAGCGATCGAGATCAATCGATCAAAAAACTCCCACATACGGTCGCCCCTGAGGGTGACCTTGACGCCAATTGGGTTACCTGCACGCAACTTAAAGCTTGCAATAGACTTACGCGCCCTAGTAACTACGGGCTTTTGTCCCGTAATGATTTCAATGTCCTTCAGCGCCGAGTCGAGCTGGGATGCCTGCTGAGTCGCACGACCCACACCAACATTAACCGAGATCTTCACGAGCTTTGGAACTTCCATCACGTTCTTCAACTGAAGGGTCTTTTGAAGCTCTGAGCGAATCTCGTCATTGAACTTGACCTTCAACCGCGGCGGGACGGTATCAACCTTCACGTCGCTCACAGGTCACCTCCACACTTCTTACAAACACGAATCTTCTTCCCATCGGCTTCAAACTTCATCCCGATCCTGGTGGGCCCGCACTTCGAACAGACAATTGCCACATTCGAAGCATCGATCGGCATGTCCTTGTCGATAATTCCACCCTGCTCGGTCGCGGTACGTGCCTTTTGGTGCTTCTTCACAACATTGACACCATTGACTATTACCTTGCCGGCCTTAGGAAGAACGATCGCTATCTCGCCCTGCTTGCCCCGATCCTTGCCGGTCAACACACTTACCTTGTCGCCCTTGATTAGCCTCACTACAAGACCTCCGGCGCTAAGGAGATAATTCTCATAAACTTCTTGTCCCTAAGTTCACGCCCTACTGGGCCAAAAATACGGGTGCCTCTCGGCTGCATTGCGTCATTTATCAGCACGGCAGCATTCTCATCGAAGCGAATATAACTTCCGTCCCCACGGCGCTTTTCCTTCTTGGTCCTAACGACGACACACTTAACGACGTCGCCCTTTTTAACCGCAGCACCCGGAATTGCGTCTTTGACGGTCGCCACAAAGACGTCACCGATACTGGCGTATCGCCTTCGAGACCCACCTAGAACTTTGATGCAAAGGACTTCTTTAGCGCCTGAATTGTCGGCCACCCTAAGTCTGGATTCCTGCTGGATCATCGAGCACGCTCCAAAATCTCTACGAGCCTCCACCTTTTCAGCTTCGACATAGGCCTAATCTCGGCTACCCTGACACGATCACCGACGCTGGCTTGCCCCTCTTCATCATGGGTGTAGAGCTTCTTTGTCTTAGTCACCGTCTTGCGATAACGCGGGTGACGTACCTTCTCTGAGATAGAGACGACGATCGTCTTATCCATAGAGGTAGATATGACTAGTCCCTCACGGACCTTTCTGTCGTTCTCCCTAGCCTCAATCGACTCTTGCGACTCTTGCGACGAAGTCATCATTCACCACCTGTCTGTGTGGCAAGTCCACCACGCTCTGATATGAGCGTCGAGATCCTTGCGATCTCTCGCCGGAGCCTCTTTAGGCCGGCAGTATCAGTGGCCTGGGCAGTAGCCAGCTGGAACCTAAGGGTGAAAAGTTCACGCTTGGCCTCCTCCAGCTTCTCGACTAGCTCCATATCGGCCAGCGTCCTAAGTTCAGTTGCCTTGGTCATCCCATCGCCCCTAGAGTCTCTTCGTCCTGCACGATGAAACGCGCCTTGATGGGGAGCTTTTGGATCGCCCTCTCCATGGCAGCCCTTGCGAGCTCCTCGGAGACGCCGGCGAGCTCGAACATCACCCTGCCGGGCTTCACGACCGCTACCCAGAATTCCGGGTTTCCTTTGCCCGATCCCATTCTCGTCTCGGCTGGCTTCTTGGTAACTGGCTTATCGGGGAAAACCCTAATCCAGACCTTTCCACCCCTCTTTACGTGACGGGTCATCGCAATTCTTGCGGCCTCAATCTGCCGAGCAGAAATCCAACCGGGTTCGAGGGCTTGAATGGCAAACTGACCAAAAGCGATCTCGCTACCACCCTTCGCCATCCCTGACATACGACCGCGCTGTTGCTTACGGTGCTTTACCTTGCGAGGCATCAGCATCTCTTAGTCCACCTCCCTCTTGAAGTGAGGAGTCTCGTGATGCGACTCACGGGTCTTTCTTTCAATATCTTCCTCTTCGGCGAGTAGCTTCTCTAGTTCATCGGCTACCGGTGCGACACTCGGCGTAGGCTGATCCGTAGGGACGGTAGCGACTACTTCTTCGGCCACTTCACCAGCGGGAAGTTCTACTCCGTCGGCTTCCACCTTGCGCCTACCGCCGCCGGCTGAAATAACCCTCTTCGGCCTTGGGGCTCCGCTAGTCGCCTCAACCTTCGGCTTCACCTCGGCTAGCACGTCACGATAAGGGAGGATATCGCCCTTGTAGATCCATACCTTCACGCCGATCCTGCCGAAGCTTGTGGCGGCTTCCCTGAAGCCATAATCGATATTTGCCCTCAGGGTATGGCGGGGAACTCGACCTTCACGATATGACTCCTTGCGGGCCATTTCCGCTCCACCAAGACGCCCCGAGCACTGTACGGTGACCCCTTGGCCGCCCGCTTTCTCGACCATCTGAAGGGCTCTCTTCATCGCCCTACGGAAGCTAACACGCCTCGATAGCTGGTCGGCAATACCTTGTGCCACGAGAGCCGCATCCAACTCAGGCTGCTTGATCTCTTCGACGTTTAGATTGACACGCTGGTTGCCGGTGATATTCGCCAGACCCTGCCTCAGCCTCTCCGCTTCCTGTCCTTTTCGTCCGATGACTAGACCCGGCCTTGCGGTGTGGATGTCGACCTTGACCCTGTCACGAGTACGCTCGACGTCGACCCTGGAAATTGCGGCGTTGGCGAGTTCCTTGGTCAGATAGGTCCGGATCTTGTAATCTTCAATGATCCACTGACCGTACTTGCGCTCCTCGTACCAGCGGGACTTCCACTCAGTCGTAATCCCAAGCCTGAAGCCGTAAGGATTTACCTTCTGGCCCATATCACTCAGCTCCCTTATCTTCTTCAGAAACGGTCTCTACATCGACCGCCTCTGGAGTACCTTGTGTAACCAACTCGGACTCAACCGCTTGCGCCTGGGTTACCTGCGAGTCATCGACCGACAACCCCAAATCTTCGTTCCTCTCCGCCTCTTCCGTTGCGACCTGCGAAAGGGCTTCTTGAGCCTGATCAGCAACCTTTGCCCTACGTGCGGGTCTGCGACTGCGACGTCCGGTCCTTCTCGCTTCGGCCTCGCTAGCCTGCTTAGCCCTGAGAACATCGATCTTCTCCTGCGGCATGCGATCTACCACAATGGTCACGTGCGCTGTGCGCTTGCGAATCCTCGAAGCTGAGCCCCTGGCACGCGGCTTGAAACGCTTCATAGTCACGCCTTCGTCGGCGTAGGCAACCGAAACGTACAATTCGTCAGGAACGAGCCCGTGATTGTTGGCGGCATTGGCGATCGCCGAGGCCAGTAGCTTTCCAACCATCAAAGCGGCTTCTCGGTCGGTATTAGCGAGGATATCTAGAGCCGTAGCCACGTGCTTATTTCGGATCAAGTCGAGGACCTCACGAACCTTCGAAGCTGACATCCGATAGCCGCGAAGTACCGCCCTGACACCTTTTTCTTCTAAAGCAGTCGCCATTATCTGCGCCTCGCTGATCTCTCTTGACCTGCGTGGTATCTAAAGGTCCTAGTCGGGGCGAATTCGCCCAACTTATGACCAACCATCGACTCGGTCACATAAACGGGTACGTGCTTCCTGCCGTCGTGGACGGCGATGGTATGTCCCACCATGTCAGGGATGATCGTCGATCGGCGAGACCAGGTCTTGATGACCTTCTTCTCGCTCTTTTCGTTTAGATCATCCACTTTTTTAAGAAGGTGGTCATCAACGAAGGGACCCTTCTTCAAGCTCCTTGGCATATCTGCCCCTTATCCCTAGCGACGTGCGCCGCGGCCGCGGCGACGACGAACTATCAAACGGTCCGAGTACTTCTCTCTTGAACGGGTGCGCCCTTCTGGCTTGCCCCATGGAGAGACCGGGTGTCGACCACCCGAAGTCTTCCCTTCGCCACCACCGAGTGGGTGGTCAACCGGGTTCATTGCGACACCTCTAGTCTGTGGTCGAATGCCCTTCCAGCGATTGCGGCCAGCCTTTCCAACCGAGAGGAGTTCGAACTCGGAGTTACCGACCTCCCCAATTGAGGCCCGGCAATCGATAGGAACGCGACGCATCTCGGTCGACGGTAGCCTCAAGGTTGCGAAATCGCCCTCTTTGGCCACCAGCTGCACGCTCATCCCAGCCGACCTTGCTATCTTTCCACCCTGTCCAGGGCGAAGCTCGACATTGTGGATCACCGTACCGACGGGAATGAAACGGAGCGGGAGCGCATTCCCGACCTTTATGTCGGCCTTTGGCCCCGATTCGATAGCATCCCCGACCGACAATTTCGCTGGCGCTAAAATGTAACGCTTTTCGCCGTCGGCGTAGTGTAGCAGAGCGATGCGGGCATTGCGGTTCGGGTCGTACTCAAT
>JABEUO010000015.1 GCA_013044415.1 Acidimicrobiaceae bacterium | reverse complement strand
TTTAGGAGCTGCCTCTCGTCTGACTTTCCCGATGGATCACCTATCATCCCGGTACCGCCGCCGGCGAGCAGTATCGGTCGGTGGCCCGCCATCTGCAGCCTCCTAAGCATTATGATCTGCAGGAGATTACCCAAATGGAGAGATTCTGCGGAGGGGTCGAACCCTATATAGCAGACGATACGCTGATTATTCAATCTTTCTAAGAGTGCGTCGGCGCTGTATTGGTAGATGAGCCCACGCTCTTTTAGCTCTGAGACTACCGACACCGAACCTCCTAGTTGTCCCCGTTTATCGGGATTTACTTCGCAGAAGTAGCTTAGATGATATCTACTAGTGTTTGAGTTTTAGAGATTCCGGGACCGCTCAAGAGCGTGGATTACGGCATCTTGCAGGCGTTGATGGAAGGCTAGGTTCGACTCGCGGTCGCTCCTAAATACCGCAGCCTTAATCCCACCTGAACCCCTGGCTATCTTTATCGCCTCCATTAGATCCTCAGAGTTTTCAATACGGAAAGTAGGGACACCTATCCCTTTAAGGAGCCCTTCTATATCGGCTTCGTGGGGAGTTCCGAAAAGGGTCTCGAAGCTAGCGACCTCAAGGTCCGATTTTTGAGCCAGAAACGAGAAGATTGCACCTCCGTCATTATCTGAGATGACGAGGAGCCCTTTGGGAAGAGTTTTGGTTCGCCATGTAAGCGAACCAAAGTCGTGCAGGAGAGCAAGATCCCCCAGCAGTCCGACGGTTAGTGAGTCTTGGTCTTGATTGACGCTGGCAATGCCTAGAAAGGTGGAAACCAGGCCGTCGATCCCGTTGACCCCACGGTTAGCCAGCACCTTCGGCAGGGCATCTTTTTTTGGGGTGAACCACTCGAGGTCCCTAATCGGCATAGAAGACGCCACAAGGACGACATCGCCGGAAGACAAACCCTCCATCAACGACCGCGAGAGCCCGGGTTCGGTCAACTTGGTTCTGGAGGTTACTGGCCCATTTGGCTTGTGGGCGAGCAGCGCTTCGATGGTCGATGAAGCGGTCTGATCTGCGGCCGCCCACCTCTTTTGCCACTGGTGGGGGACCGTTGGGTCACCGTCTGGATTTTTGGTCATTCTAACGACGTCAACTGCCCTCTTGATCGTCCCTGAAACATCGAGTAGATGCCCTATTCGGTTGGTTCTCGTCTCGTCGAGTATCGTCTCCCTGTTCGAGAGGGTCACCACGACTGAATCTCGGCTTCTGGCGCAATTTGTTATGAAACTAGTTAGCACCTTCGAAGACCAACTCTCCCCCAGCCTTATAATCCTCTCCGGCACTAGCTGGGCCGCAACCTCGGCGGATCGCAGGAATGAGTCGGCATAGCGGACGCAGTTTGGGTGGTCGGCTATTAGTCCCGACCTAGGGTCTGCGAGGACCGGCCAGCCAAGGCACTCGGCAAGTGGATAGAGGGAAGAATCGACTCCGCAGTTGGCGCCGACTACGAAGATCCCCTTTTTGGTCGGATCAAATAAGGAGAGTATCTCTTGGTCGTCGGCCACCCCAAGGTGGGTCTTAGAACTGAACCAGGGCCCGCCATCGGACCTCGGAGAGATCGGTTCCAATTCGCCGTCGATGAGTGGTTCGGCGAAGGCCAGGTTTAACTGCACCGGCCCCGGCCTGAGGCCGAGGCTCTGGGTGTAAACCAAAGAGGCGAGAGATCTCCAGGACCAACTCGCCTCGTAGCGAGGCGCACCGGGTTCAAACACCTCCTTTACGAAGTGATCGAAAGGTCCGACCTGTCTCAAAGTTTGAGGGGCCCCAATTCCGTGGAGCTCCGGCGGCCGATCGGCGGTGCAAATTATCAGTGGAACCATAGATTGATAAGCCTCGGCAGCGGCGGGGATCAGCTCTGTTACTGCGGTACCAGAGGTGGCGAGAACTATCACCGGCTCAGCCTTGAACTTTGCCATTCCCAGTGCGAAGAATCCCGCAGACCTCTCATCGAGACGAACAAATGTATTTATCTCCGGTCGGGTGGAGATTGCCAAAGCCATCGGTGTCGAGCGCGAACCTGGGCTAATAACGGCGTGGCGTACTCCACATCTGATCCATTCGTCTACGACAGTAGCTGAGAAGCGGAGGTTCGCTCCGTCTAGGCTCTCGCCTAAGGCCATGGACAATTCCCTTCCTAGATCCCAACAACACCCTATATCTGGCGTAGCCCCTGCCTACACAGAGGTCTTCCTTGACCGGAATTCGAGCGAGGACGGGCCTTTGAGCGAGAAGGTAGTTCTGATCCACGGCTTTACACAAGGGAAGTGGATGTGGAAGGACCTCATCGGTCCGCTCGCCGTCGAAACAGGGATGCGCATCTGTTCAATAGACGCCCCGGGTCACCTTGACTCAACGGAGTTGAGCTACGACCTTGAGCGCCTCTGCGAGGTTTTGGTAGACGCCTTCCCTTCTGCGCACTACGTAGGGTATTCGATGGGCGCAAGGATTGCGATGACCGTAGCCGCTAGGTACCCCCAAGCGGTGAAGTCACTCGTGGTTATCTCCGGAAACCCCGGAATTAGGAGTAGACCGCAACGGATAGCCAGGATCGCCTCGGATGAGAGGCTGGCCCAGGAACTCGAGGCCCTAGATGGTGATCCAGATGGTTTTGCCGCATTTTTACTTCGGTGGATTTCCCAGCCACTATTTGGACCACTCGGCGACCAAACTGAGAGTTTGCGGCTAAGGGCGTTGAATAGGCCGTCGGCGTTAGCTTCGTCACTTCGACTTATCGGAGCCGGAACCCAGGAACCGGTATGGGGTGAGATGATTGAATTTGGGGCGCCATTTAGGTTCATTGTCGGCGAGCGCGACGAGAAATTCCTGGCAATCGCCCAAGAGCTAGTGGCAAAAAGGGGAAGACCCGAGGAGCTTATCGTCGCTAAGGGCTCTTATCACCAGGTTGTTTCATCGTCGCCGCAGCTGGTTCTAGATAGCCTCATCGAGTTCTACGGTGGGCTGACCGATGGCTAACTTGTTAGCGCAATGGCGATCATTCGGGAACTAGCCCGCCGATCCAGTTTCTGCCTGCTACTCGTTTTTTCCCAGGTCTATTTCCAGGATCAGCTTGGTGCCTTCCAACCTAGCATTAGCGTCCCCGATAATCGCAAAGTCCATGAAGTCGGTCTGTGCCTGGAGCATAAAGGCTTTGCGCTCAGCACCTTCTACCGGTGGAAGGCCCCTACGCTTTACGGCGGCGGCCCTTTCTCGGAAACGGGCGACCATCTCTTTGGGATCAAAGTTTTCACTCACTACCGGAAAAGTTAGCCTGTTTCGTAGAAAGAGCCTGCAAAACGGGGGCCAGGAATTCTGAAATCTCAAATCTGGTTTAGCATTTAGACAGTTAGAGTGGACAGATTCATAGTCGATAAAGATTCGCGCAGTTAGAAGACTAGAATTGGTCTTGACGGTACAAGCCACCAGGAGTCGCCCGTGAAAAAGGGTCGCCATCGCAGGTATGAGGAAGTTCGTAAAGCCAAGCGAGGGTTAGCCATGCCTAAGCAGCGTTGCGAAGAGTGTGGGGGCGACGAGGAGCGCGGTCACGCTTCGTGGTGCCTGGCAGCCACCGAGGATCTTGAGTTTGAAGAAGTCGGTGACGAGGAGTTCTAGCTCCGCTGGTGTCAACCCATACCTGCTTAGCTTTTTTGATAGCCTCATCTAAGTCGAGGCTTACTTTTCTGGGCCGATGGGCTGCTCGCCAAACTAGGATGGACACTCCTTCTAACTAGCTTGAGGTCTTAATTAAGTTGCTCCGTGGTTTTTCGTCCGGCAGGATCTTTGGTGACTTTATCCCCGGTGACGGGGGGTTAGTCGTCTGTATGCATGGTTGGGCGAGGACTAAGGATGATTTCAACCCTTTTGTATCGGAACTACTGGCTGGTTGTGGTCGTTTAGGCGTCGCTGGCCCCTCGGTTCTAAACCTCGATCTACCCGGCTTTGGCTCTTCCCCAGCGCCAGAAAGCGGAGTCGGAACCGATTGGTACGGCGAAGTGCTCGAAGATGTGCTCGTTTCGCTCGATTCAGAGCTCGGTTCTCCCGACACCGTCCTGCTTGGACACTCCTTTGGGGGCAGGGTGGCGGTGTCGCACTCTGCGGTAACCAAAAGGCCTCCGTGTGCCATAGTCCTCGCAGGAGTACCCCTGATCAGAGTCGGCACTAAGGCTAGACCGAGCCTACAGTTTCAAGCGGCTAAAAAGCTCCGTTCAATGGGCCTGTTGAGCGAAACCTCTATGGACAGGGTTAGGGACAAGTTCGGCTCGAGCGACTATCGTGCCACCCAAGGAGTAATGAGACAGGTATTTGTCAAGACGGTAAACGAGGATTACCGGACTTTAATTTCGAATATCGAATCGCGGGTCTACTTGCTCTCTGGCGAACTGGATGACCAAGTACCGCCTCAGGTAGCTGTAGAGGTGAGCAAAATATCTAAGAATGCGACTTCAGAGGTACTGGAGGGGATAGGCCACTTTATCCCCACGCAGGCGCCCGCCAAGCTGGCAGAGGTGCTTCTCGGCGCTTTGATGGGCTGTGATCGATGAAACTAGCTGAGTCAATTCTCGTCCTTTTGGTCCCATTGGCAGCGATGATTTTGTCCTCTCTGAGGTGGCTAAGGGTCGCCCAGAGGGAGCACTATGTCCCCCCGATGACCACAAAGTTTGCAATGCGCTGGTGGGGGCTTAGGGACAAGCCGATCAATTCGGTAGCCTTTATCCTTGGTTTCCTGGTCGCCGAGCTGACCATTCGGCCAGAGTTTTCAAAACCACTCAAACTCGGCCTGGTGGTGATTTTAAGCCTGATAGTCGTCATATTTCCATTGGGCCTCGGACTCAAGGGGAGGACATCTAGGCTTGAATGGACGAAGCGGCTTAAGCGCCTTGCGGGACTGAGCTACCTGCTCGCAGTGATCCTCGCTCTCTTCGGGTTACTCATTAGTGTCGCACCTTTGATGGTATCAATTACCGCCCTCTGCTACCCGGTTCTTTTGGACCTAGCTACCTGGCTGCTCGCTCCGTATGAGGATCGATCCGCCAAGCGTTTTGTGCAGGCGGCGGCGGCAAAGCTGGCAAAGGTGTCTCCCAGGGTCGTTGCGGTGACCGGGTCCTTCGGCAAGACGACGACTAAGGGTTACATTACGGCCCTCTGCTCCCAGAGCATGATGACGGTGGCATCGCCGGCCTCCTTCAACAATCGGGCCGGACTCTCGAGGTCGATAAATGAGAATCTCGTCGCCTCGACTGAGCTCTTCGTGGCCGAGATGGGCGCATATCGTATCGGTGAGATCGCAGCTCTCGTCGATTGGATTAAGCCCGAGATATCAGTGATAACAGCGATTGGCCCAGTGCATCTCGAGCGATTCGGCTCTGAGGAGAAGATACTCTCGGCTAAATCGGAGATCTTGACCGGTGCTAAGGTCGCTGTGCTCTGTGTCGACTATCCAAAGCTGGCATTTCTCGCCAACGAACTCGAAACGATGGGTACGAGGGTATGGCGATGCTCCGGTTCCGACTTTAGAGCAGAGATCTGTGTAAAGGCCGACGAAGAGGGTGGATTAGTTGTATTCCACGACCAGAGGAGGATCGGGTATCTCCCCAGCGGTGAACTTTCTGCGGGTAATGTCGCCTGTGCGGTCGCAGTGGCACTCGAACTCGGTGTCGGCGAAGAGGTACTGGCAAAGCAGCTATTCGAGTTAAAACCCCCACCGCATCGATTGACCGCCACGGTTGTCGATTCGTCTGGGTTGGTCGTCTTGGATGATACTTACAACTCCAATCCAACCGGTGCCCGCCATGCGATGACTAGCTTGGCAAAGAGAAGGGCTCCGGGCGTACGCACGGTCGTGGTAACTCCGGGGATGGTCGAACTCGGCCATAGGCAGTTCATTGAGAACTTTAAGCTCGCCGAATGCGCCGCTGAAGTAGCCTCCGACTTAGTAATCGTAGGAAAGACCAACAAGAGGGCCTTGACCAAGGGTGCCTTAGACCGTTCTAAGGAGCCCGGTGCGGTGCTAAAGAAGGTTGTCGACGTTGCCACAAGGGATGACGCAGTCCGCTGGGTTCGTGAAAACCTCAAAGCCGGGGACGTGGTACTTTACGAAAATGACCTTCCCGACCACTTTCCGTAAAGATGCTTTTGCAATCCTACGATCGCCAATTACAAGCTTTGTCCTAAGCTATGGGGTCGATCGGCAGTTAGTTTCCCTCGACCTTTGGGTCTTGTTTGGGTAGGTGGTTTCAAAAGCATGAGGCAATTTGGTGTTATTTTCGGCGGTCCATCTCCTGAGCATGACATAAGTATCCTGACGGGACTTCAGGCTGCGAGGGCCCTGCACAAGTCTGGGGCCAAGGTGATCGGGCTTTTCTGGAATAAGCTTGGCGAGTGGTATCAGGTGGACCCACTAGCTGAAGCCTCCGCATTTGCGTCTTCTCAGCCCGCAGGCGCACAGCCGCTCTTCCTACGCCTCGGTTCAGAACCGGGTTTCTACCCCCCGTCGGGCAGGCTTTCAAAGGGTAAGGCGCTCGAACTCGAGGCCGTTATGAACTGCTGCCATGGTGGAGCGGGTGAGGACGGATCGCTCCAAGCGATCCTCGATCTCATGGGGATACCCTACAGCGGGCCAAATGCCAGGACCGCCCTTATCGGTATGGACAAGTTGGCTTTTCACGCATTGATGACCCAGAACTCCATCAGTGCCCTGCCCCGTGAGCCCCTTTTCAAGTCGACGGAGGCCCTCTCTTTCGACGGGCCATATATAGTCAAGCCTCGCTTTGGGGGATCTTCGATCGGCATCGAAGTGGTAGCCGACTTGGAGACTGCCAAGATGCGACTAGACGCGAACATACACCTTCGCTCTGGAGCGGTAGTGGAGCCTTATCGACCCGACCTATTCGACATACAGGTTGCCGCTCGTTCCTTTCCTGCCTTTGAGCTCTCCGCAATTGAGCGTCCTTTAAAAAAGGGCGCCGTTGGAGAAATACTTAGCTATAGCGACAAGTACATCGCCGGTGAAGGTATGGCCACCGCTCCGAGGGAACTGCCTGCCGAACTCGACCCAAAGGTCGAGCAAGAGATTCGCACCACTGCGGCTAAAGTCACCGAACTGGTGGGACTAAGAGGGGTAATGAGGGTGGACTTCCTAATGGCTGAGGACTCTTCTCTCTACATAAACGAGGTCAACACCATCCCTGGTTCGCTTTCGCACTACCTTTGGATTGAACCGAAGATCCCCTTTGAGCGCCTGGTCACCCAGCTAATGGAGGAGGCGATCGCTAGCCCGACCTACGTGGCGGTAGTCGCTGGCGCTGACGGATCGGTGCTGCGTACCGCTTCATCAATTGCAGCCAAGCTGGCCTGAGTTTTACCAATGGAGCGATTTATCGACAAGATCATCTCTCCAAATGAAACCCTACTCGAAGAGGTGCGGGAGCACTGGATCGAGATGGCCGCACCGACGGCCATCCTTTTGATCCTAGTTCTGCTCGCACTTGTCCTGGAGATCACCCAGCTGTTGGCTGGAGCTTGGGGGTTCGTGATCTTCGTCCTCTTGGTGCTAGCCGGGGTAGGGCACTTCGCCTATCGCTATATCCGATGGAGTTCGAAGTATCTCTTTCTGACCAACAGAAGGGTCGTCGTTGTTAGCGGTATCCTAAGTCGCAGGACCAATGAAATTCCTATCTCAAGGATCACCGATATACGATGCAATCAGGGGATATTTGGCAGAATACTTAATTTTGGCTCGCTGGATATCCAAAGTGCGGGCAATGACGCCTCAGAAGCGATGGGCAATATTCCCCACCCATTCGATATCAGAAATAAGGTAGATGCCCTGGCGAGTTCGCCTTCCTCTTACGATCCGCCCGTCGGTGAGGTCAAGGGTCGTAGCGATCAAGCAGTGGAGACAATCGAGAGATTATCCAAGCTTTATAGGGATGGCTTTATAGACGAGGCGGAATTCAAGAGGCTCAAAGCCAAGGTTTTCGAAGACCAAGAAGATAGTTAGTGCTTCGGGTCTACTTCGACACCGAACAGAGAGAGCGATAAGAGGATTACAGATGTCGAAGCCGTTGACTGGCATCACGGTAGTTGAGATGGCCGGGCTAGGTCCGTGTCCCTTCGCCGGGATGGTTCTCGCCGATCTTGGAGCGAGGGTAATAAGGGTCGATCGCCCGAAGTTCAATACCCCCCTCGATGAGTGTGAGTCCGAAAAGTCCGAAGTACTTGGTAGGGGCAAGGAGTCGATCTCGGTCGATCTAAAGAACCCAAAGTCACTTGAGCTTGTAAAGGGGCTGATTGTAAAGTCGGACGTGTTGATCGAAGGCTTCAGGCCCCAAGTCATGGAGAGGCTAGGTCTCGGACCCGAAGTGCTACTGAAGGTAAAGCCTTCCCTCGTCTACGGCCGAATGACTGGCTTTGGTCAGAGTGGACCCTATGCGCTAAGGGCGGGACATGACATAAATTACGTGTCGTTATCTGGTGCGTTGGCGGCGATAGGGGAGAAGGATGGCCCTCCGATAATCCCCCTTAACCTCGTTGGAGATTTTGGTGGGGGAGGAATGCTCCTCGTCGTCGGCGTCTTGGCGGCGCTCCTCCGGGCGAGGATCACCTCACAGGGCGATGTGGTCGACGCCGCAATGGTAGATGGCTCTGCGATGATCTCCTCGATGATTTATGGATTTTTGGGACAGGGTCTTTGGGAGGACCAACGGGGGGTCAATCTTTTAGATGGGGGTGCACCCTTCTACTCGACTTATCGAACTAAAGACGGCAGATATATGGCGCTAGGGGCACTTGAACCAGGCTTCTACAGAGAACTCCTCGCCGTGTTGGGCCTTGCAGGGGACGAAGATATGCAGTCTCAATATGACCGCAGCAAATGGCCGACTATGCGGAGCAAGATCGCACGAATCATCGAGGAGAAGACTCGTGACGAATGGGAGGCGATCAGTGAGACAACCGACAGCTGTATGACACCCGTATTGAGCCTTAAAGAAGCACCAAAACACCATGTTGCGCAAGAAAGGGAGGCATTCGTCGAGGTGGCCGGTGTCATCCAACCAGCGTTGGCCCCTCGGTTTTCACTAGATCCCGAGCGATGCATTCCGCAGCGAGCCCCGATGATCGGTGAAAACACGGTGGAGATTATGCGAGAATTAGGCTACGCTTTGCAAGATATCGATAGTTTCCTATCCGAAAAGGTTGCATACCGACCCGGAGATTGAGCTTTGGTATTCCTTGGGGACGCAAATGGGAGGCCGGCATTCACTGCCGGGGAGTCCCACCTACTAGTTCTTGGTCCGCCGAGGTCAGGAAAGACCACTTCGGTGATAGTTCCGAACCTGGCATTGCATAAGGGTCCCGCTGTGGTCGCTTCGACTAAGAGTGACGTCTTGGCCGCTACCCAGGGCAGTAGGTCCAAATTAGGACCAGTGTTCATCTTCGACCCTTCTGGCAGAACCAAGGTCCCAAGTGGTTTTACCGAGGTACGCTGGTCACCAGTTGAGGCCTCTTGCACACTCGACGCTGCGGTAAGGACCGCTGATCTACTCGTTGATGTCGGGCTCGAGAGGCCGTATGGTGAGGGCTCACATTGGGCAGAGCGGGCCAAGGCCCTATTGGCACCGATCCTCTTATCGACAAAACTCGCAGGCGGAACGATGGCAGATGTAGTCGGCGGTATCGACGAGCGTGACCTCGTTCGATTCGCACCGGTCCTTGAGGCGAATGACCAGTTGCGGGCATTGCAGATCCTTTTGGGTCTTGCCCAGACGGATGCGAGGGAGCTTTCTGGGATTTTTTCTACCGCCTCTGGTTCGTTGGGAGCCTACAGGACAGAGGCGGCCCTTAAATCAACTGAAAACCCCAACTTCAGTCCCAGCGCCTTTGTCGAGCGCCCGGGGACCCTTTATATCGTGTCGCCGTCCTCGGAGCAAAAGATTGCTGCCCCGGTAATTGTTGCCCTTCTGGATCAGATCAGGTCGTCGACGTATGAAAGGTATCCTCGTGGTGCACCGGAATCCGGGCAGATGTTGATGTGTCTCGATGAGTTGGCGAACATTGCACCGTTGCCGAATCTCGCTTCGATACTTTCGGAAGGGGCGAGCCAAGGCGTGACCGTGATTGGATGCCTACAGGACCTTTCACAGGCACGTCAGCGATGGGGAAGGTCGGCGTCTGGCTTTTTGACCCTATTCGGTACTACCCTTCTTCTCCCTGGAATTGCAGATTCCGGGACCCTGTCGGCAATTTCAGAGGTATCCGGAACGAGGTTTCGTCAGGAGGCCCAGGTGAGTTTTGCGGCCCCATCGATTCTAAAGCGTAGGTCTCAAGTTTCGATGAGGTCCGTTGAGACCAGGTATGTCGCTCCCGGTGAACTCGCCCAGATACCTAGGGGAAGTGCCATGGTATTTGATTGGAAACAACCCCCGGGCATAGTGAGGCTGAAGCCGATTTTCGCCAGGCGTGGCGTCGCTTTAGGAGAAGTCACTCGATCGGTCAGATAGCCGGATCGAAAGCCAAATACTAGGGAAAACGTTCCATCGACCAGACGGCCGGTTGCCAGAAATGCGATGCAAGCCATGTGCTGCAAAATATGTCGAGTTTGATAAGGTCGAGGAAAAGTACTTTCCTGCCCCGAGTTCATCTGTATCACTGCATCTGTATCACTGCATC